>SBFT01000025.1 GCA_006227805.1 Paracoccaceae bacterium | reverse complement strand
TTCGTGCGCGGCAAGGCGCGGCGGAACACGGAAACCTACGCCGCCTCGCGCGGCGTGCGGCAGATCAGCATCGACACGCTTTACGAAGCGAAGGCCCATTATGCGCGATGACGGCGCCATATCCGGCCGGTTGCCCGGCTATCGTGTGGTGATCGTCACGCTGGACAGCCACGCGGCGGGTCCGGCGGAACGCGCGATGTCGAAACTGGCGCGGGATTATCCCGGGCTGCGCATCTCGATCCATGCCGCCGCGGAATGGGGAGAGACGCCCGGCGCCTTCGAGGCAGCCGAAGAGGCCGTGATGTCGGGCGACATCATCGTCGCGAACCTTCTGTTCCTCGAAGAGCACGTGGCGCGCATCCTGCCGGCCCTGCAGGCGCGCCGTCCCGACTGCGACGCGATGATCGGCGTCGTGGCCGACCCCGCGATCGTCAAGCTGACGCGGATGGGTTCGCTCGACATGACGGCGCCGGCCTCGGGCCTGATGGCGCTGATGAAGAAGCTGCGCGGCTCCTCCAAGCCCTCGTCCAATTCGGGCGAGAGGAACATGGCGATGCTGCGCCGCCTGCCGCGCATCCTGCGTTTCATTCCCGGCAAGGCGCAGGACCTGCGCGCCTGGTTCCTGACGATGCAATACTGGCTCGGCGGATCGGACGACAACGTCGAAGCGATGGTGCGCTTCCTGCTGAACCGCTATGCCCGCAGCCAGGGATGGAAGTCCGCCCCCGAGGCCGCGGCGCCGGTCGACTACCCGGATGTGGGTCTTTACCATCCCGATCTGGACGGGCGCATCACCACCGATCCGCGCAGGCTGCCCTCGCCCAAGGCGCCCGTGGCGACGGTGGGCCTGCTGATGATGCGGTCCTATGTCCTGAGTTCCGACACCGCCCATTACGACGCCGTGATCCGCCGGTTCGAGGCGAAGGGCATCCGCGTGTTGCCCGCCTTCGCCGGTGGCCTCGATGGTCGCCCCGCGATAGAGGCCTATTTCCGCGACAAGACCGGCACGACGATCGACGCGCTGGTGTCGCTGACCGGGTTCTCGCTTGTGGGCGGCCCCGCCTATAACGACAGCGCCGCTGCGGTCGAGACGCTGAGCGCGCTGGACGTGCCCTACATCGCGGCGCATCCGCTGGAGTTCCAGACATTGTCGCAATGGGCACTCAGCGACCAGGGCCTGGGTCCGATCGAGACCACGATGCTGATCGCCCTGCCCGAGATCGACGGCGCCACGAACCCCACCGTCTTCGGCGGTCGCCTGGGGTCGGATGGCTGCACCGGCTGCGCCCATGCCTGCGCCTGCTCGGGCGGCAGCAAGGCGATGGCTGCGTGCCTCGAACGCGTGGACACGCTGGTCGAGAAGACCCGTCGCCTGGCCCGGTTGCGCCGCCTGGAGATCGCGCGGAAGAAGGTCGCGATCGTGCTGTTCGGTTTCCCGCCCAATGCGGGCGCGGCCGGCACCGCCGCCTACCTGAGCGTCTTCGAGAGCCTCTTCAACACTCTGAACGCCATGAAGGCGCGTGGCTACACGCTGGACGTGCCCGACAGCGTCGATGCCCTGCGCGAGGCGGTTCTGAAGGGCAATGCCGCGCAATATGGTCAGGAGGCGAATGTCGCCGCCCATGTCGGCGCCGACGACATCGTGGCGAACACGCCACCCCTGAAGGCGATCGAGGCCGTCTGGGGCCCCGCGCCGGGCCGGGTGCAATCGGATGGACGCGGTGTCTTCGTGCTGGGACGCGAGTTCGGCAATGTCTTCGTCGGTGTCCAGCCGACCTTCGGCTACGAGGGCGACCCGATGCGGTTGCTGTTCGAGAAGGGCTTCGCCCCGACCCATGCCTTCGTGCAGTTCTACCTGTGGATCCGTAACTCCTGGGCCGCCGACGCAGTGCTGCATTTCGGCATGCACGGCGCGCTGGAATTCATGCCGGGGCGGCAATCGGGCATGGGCGCCCGCGACTGGCCCGATCGCCTGATCGGCGAGATGCCGAACATCTATCTCTACGCCTCGAACAACCCGTCCGAAGCCTCGCTCGCCAAGCGTCGTTCGGGTGCCGTGACCGTGACACACCTGACGCCGCCGCTCGCGCAGAGCGGTCTCTACAAGGGTCTGGCCGAGTTGAAGGACAGCCTCTCGCGCTGGCGCGGGATGGGCCCGGACGACAGCCAGCGCGCCGAACTCGAGGCGCTGATCGCCGAGCAGGCGGCCGCCGTCGACATGGCCGGGACGCCGCCGATGCAGTTGTGGCTGAAGCTCTTGGAGACCGAGGACGCGCTGATCCCCGATGGTCTGCATGTCCTGGGCCGGCCCTTCTCGGCCGCGGCGCGGGCGGATTACCTGGCGCTGATCGACGGCGCCGATGACGACACCCGCGCCCGCGTCGATGCCGCCTTGCGCCAGGATCACGAGATACCCGCGATCCTGCGCGCGCTCGATGCGCGCTACATCGCGCCGGTGCCGGGCGGGGACCTGATCCGGTCGCCCAGCGTCGTGCCCACGGGGCGCAACATCCATGCCTTCGATCCGTTCCGGATGCCGACCGAGTTCGCCTGCCGCGATGGCGCCAAGCAGGCGCAGCTCTTGCTCGACACCCATCCGACGCTGCCGCGCACGGTGGCGCTGGTCCTGTGGGGATCGGACAACATCAAGTCCGACGGCGGCCCGATCGGGCAGGCGCTGGCGCTGATGGGCGCAAGGCCCCGCTTCGACAGCTTCGGCCGGCTGGCCGGGGCCGACCTGATCCCGCTGGCCGAACTGGGACGCCCGCGCATCGACGTCATCATGACGCTGTCGGGCATTTTCCGCGATCTTCTGCCTTTGCAGACCCGCATGCTGGCCGAGGCCGCGCTGAAGGCGGCGCAGGCGGACGAGCCGGACGAGATGAACTTCATCCGCGCCCATGCGCTGGCCTATGCCGAGAAGATGGGCGTCGATCTGAAGACGGCGGCGCTGCGCGTGTTCTCGAACGCGGAAGGCGCTTATGGGTCGAACGTGAACCTGCTGGTCGACAGCAGCGCCTTCGGGGACGAGGACGAACTGGCCGATGCCTACCAGGCCCGCAAGAGCTTTGCCTATGGCGTCGACGGCAAGGCCGCGGCCAATCCGCAATTGCTGCAACAGGCGCTGGCGGATGTCGAACTGGCCTATCAGAACCTGGAAAGCGTCGAACTGGGGGTGACCACCGTCGACCACTATTTCGACACCCTCGGCGGCATCGCCCGCGCGGTGAAGCGTGCCAAGGGGGAAGAGGCCGCCGTCTATATCGGCGATCAGACCCGGGGCGCCGCCCGCGTCCGGACATTGAAGGAACAGGTGGCGCTCGAGACGCGCTCGCGGTCGCTGAACCCGAAATTCTTCGAGGGGCTGCTGAAGCATGGCGCAGAAGGCGTCCGCCAGATCGAGGCGCATGTGACCAACACGCTGGGCTGGTCGGCGACGACCGGCCAGGTCGACCCCTGGGTCTATCAACGCATCAGCGAGACCTTCGTCCTGGACGCCGAGATGCGCGAGCGTCTGGCTGCGCTGAACCCCACGGCGTCGAGCCGCATGGCGAACCGCCTGCTGGAGGCCTCGGACCGGAACTACTGGCAGCCCGATGCCGAAACGCTGGCGGCACTTCAGGACGCAGCAGATGCACTGGAAGACCGGATGGAAGGGATCGCCGCGCAATGACCCGCCACCCGGATACATACCTGAAACCCGAAGACGGAGGGGGTCGCTGCCCTTCGGAAAGGAAGCCCGCATGAGCCCGCTTGACGCAAAGCACCCCCCCGCCGCCCGCGCCGCCGCCCGAGAGGCCGAAGGTCTGGCCCGGCGCGGTCTGGCCGCGCCCCCCGTCCTGAGACAGGGCGAGGATGGCGAGGGTTCGGTCCAGGTCCATCAGGACGCGTCGATGAAGATCGACGGCGCCAAGGTATTCTCGGTCTATGGCAAGGGCGGCATCGGCAAGTCGACGACCTCGTCGAACCTGTCGGCGGCGTTTTCGACGCTGGGCAAGCGCGTGCTGCAGATCGGCTGCGATCCCAAGCATGACAGCACCTTCACCCTGACGGGGCAGTTGCAGCCCACCGTCATCGACATCCTGAAGGAGGTCGATTTCCACGCCGAGGAACTGCGCCCCGAGGATTTCGTGACCATGGGCTATAACGGCGTCATGTGCATCGAGGCGGGCGGACCACCCGCAGGGACGGGGTGCGGCGGCTATGTCGTCGGCCAGACGGTCAAGCTCTTGAAACAGCATCACCTGCTCGACGACACCGACGTGGTGATCTTCGACGTTCTCGGCGACGTGGTCTGCGGCGGCTTCGCGGCGCCCCTCCAGCACGCTGACCGCGCGGTCATTGTGACCGCGAACGACTTCGACAGCATCTACGCGATGAACCGGATCATCGCCGCCGTGCAGGCCAAGTCGTCGAACTACAAGGTGCGCCTGGCGGGATGCGTCGCCAACCGCTCGCGCGAGACGGACGAGGTCGACCGCTTCTGCGACCGCGTGGGGTTCAAGCGCATCGCGCACATGCCGGATGTGGACGCGATCCGCCGGTCGCGCCTGAAGAAGAAGACCCTGTTCGAGATGGACGACGACGAGGACATCGTCCGCTGCCGCGCCGAATACGTGCGGCTGGCCGAGACGCTGTGGAACGGCACAGAGGCGCTGGCGCCCGATCCGCTGCCCGACCGCGAGATCTTCGAATTGCTGGGGTTCGATTGATGACTGCATACGACCAGACCCGCGCGCGCGTCGAAACCTATTTCGACAAGACCGCCACCCGCACATGGGAGCGTCTGACCAGTGACGCGCCAGTGTCGAAGGTGCGCGCGACCGTGCGGGCGGGCCGGGACCGGATGCGCGCGCTGATGCTGTCGCGATTGCCCGCCGACCTGCATGGCGCGCGGGTCCTCGACGCGGGCTGCGGCGCGGGACAGATGAGCCTCGAACTGGCGCGGCGCGGCGCGCAGGTCGTCGGCTGCGACATCGCGCCGAACCTCATCGACATCGCGCGTCAACGCACGCCGTCCGACCTGATGCCGCGGATCACCTACGTGGCGGGCGACATGCTGGATCCCGCGCATGGGCGTTTCGATCATGTCGTGGCGATGGACAGCCTGATCTACTACGACGGCGCCGATATCGGGCGCGCGCTGGCCGTTCTGGAGGCGCGCACCTCGGGCGCGATCGTGTTCACCGTTCCGCCGCGCACGCGCCTGCTGATGGCGATGTTCTACGCGGGCAAGCTTTTCCCGCAATCGGACCGGTCGCCCGTGATGGTGCCCCATGACCATCTGCGCCTGTCGCGCGAGATCGCGGCGCAGGGCGTCCGCCGCCGGCTGCGCCCGGTCGAGCAGGTGACCAGCGGGTTCTACATCGCCCAGGCGCTGGAGCTGGTGCCATGATCGCGCAGCGGCTCAAGACCCTGTCTCTGCGCTCGCTCCCCTTCGCGGATGCGGCCAGCGAAGGGCTGCCGATGGGCCAGTTGCTGCGCCTGTCGCTGTTCCAGGTCTCGGTCGGCATGGCGATGGTCATGCTGCTGGGCACGCTGAACCGCGTCATGATCGTGGAATTGTCGGTGCCCGCGATGATCGTCGCGACGATGATCGCGCTGCCGGTTCTGATCGCGCCGTTCCGCGCGCTTCTGGGCTTCCGGTCCGACACCCACCGTTCGGCCATCGGCTGGAAGCGCGTGCCCTATATCTGGTTCGGCTCGCTCTGGCAGTTCGGGGGCCTTGCGATCATGCCCTTCGCGCTGCTGGTTCTGGGCGGCGATGTCGTCCACGACATCCCCTTCGCGGGCCAGGTTCTGGCCGCGCTGGCCTTCCTGATGACGGGCATAGGGCTGCACATGACCCAGACCGCGGGCCTGGCGCTGGCCAGCGACCGCGCCACGGACGAGACCCGGCCGCGCGTGGTTGCGTTGCTCTACGTGATGTTCCTCGTGGGGATGGGCGTGTCGTCTCTGCTGATCGGCGCGCTTCTGGCGGATTATTCGGACCTGCGCCTGATCCGCGTGGTCCAGGGCGCAGCCGTCGCGGGCGTGATCCTGAACCTGATCGCCTTGTGGAAGCAGGAGAAGGTCCGCCCGATGAGCCGCGCCGAACGCGACGAGGCGCGTCCGCGCTTCGCCGATGCCTGGGCCGACTACATGCGCGGAGGCACGGCGGGCCGGCTCTTGGCCTGCGTCTTCGTGGGCACGATGGCCTTCAACATGCAGGATGTCCTGCTGGAACCCTATGGCGGCGAAATCCTGGGTCTGTCGGTATCGACCACCACCCTTCTGACCGCGATGTGGTCGGCGGGCGCGCTTCTGGGGCTGGCCTATGCCGCATACCGGCTGAACCGCGGGTCGAACCCCTATCGGCTGGCGGGTCTGGGCATCCTCTCGGGCATCTGGGCCTTCACCACCGTCATCTTCGCGGGCCCCCTGAATTCGGCGCTTCTGTTCTTTTCGGGCGCGGGCCTGATCGGCTTTGGCGGCGGGCTCTTCGCCGTCTCGACCCTGATGGCCGCGATGGCCATGCCCGCGCAGGGCATGGCGGGCCGGGGCCTGGCGCTGGGCGCATGGGGCGCGGCGCAGGCGACCGCTGCAGGCATCGCGACCGCGCTGGGCGGGGGCCTGCGCGACTGGGTGGGCGGCATCGCCATGTCGGGCGCGCTGGGCGAAGGACTGGTGACGCCCGCTGCGGGCTATTCCTTCGTCTATCACGCCGAGATCGCACTTCTTTTCGTCACGCTTGCCGTCCTGGGCCCGCTGGTCCGCACGTCGGGCACCCTGAAACCGGATTACGCGGAGCCGTCCAGATTGGGCCTGGCGGATTTCCCGACCTGACCGTCCACCAAGGAGGGACATGACTATGACAGAACCATTCTTCGGAGGCTTCGACCTGGCGGCCTCGACGCTGTGGCTGTTCTACGCCTTCTTCGCTCTGCTGCTCTACTACATCCAGCGCGAGAACATGCGCGAGGGCTATCCGCTGGAAGACGACGAGGGCAACAAGTCCTCGAACCCCGGTCTCTTCCCCCTGCCGGAGGACAAGACCTTCAAGCTGCCCCATGGCCGCGGCACCCTGACCGTGCCCAGCGGGCAAGCCCCGGAACGCGCCGACCTGGCGCTGCGCAAGACCAGCGCCGCCAACGGCTTTCCGCTGGAGCCGACGGGCGATCCGATGCTGGACGGTGTCGGCCCCGCCTCGTGGGCGCCGCGCCGGGACGAGCCCGAACTCGACGGTCACGGCCATCCCAAGATCGTGCCGATGTCCCGGAACGACGCCTTCAGCGTCTCGGCGGGCAGCGATCCGCGCGGGATGCCGGTGATCTCGGGCGATGGCGAGATCGTGGGCGAATGCACCGACATGTGGGTGGACGAACCCGAACAGATGGTGCGCTACCTGGAATACCGGCTGGACAGGAAATGGGGCGAAGGCACCCGCCTCGTGCCCCTGACGATGGCCCGGATCTGGGGCGGCAAGGTCAAGATCAACTCGATCTACGCCAAGCACTTCGCCACCGTGCCGACCATCGCCTCGCCGCGGCAGATCACCAAGCTCGAGGAAGACAAGGTCTCCGCCTATTACGGCGGCGGCCATCTCTATGCCGATCCCAGCCGCCAGGATCCGCAGCTTTGAACCGCGGGATCCGCGCGGCCTGAGCGTCGCGCGGGTTCTTCCCGAACCCAACGGAGATACTCGCCATGTCTCACGACGACTACCAGATCGAGCCTGTTGAGGGGCTCCCCGAACGTCCGCCCGCGGGCGAGGAGATCCTGTGGCAGGGCCGCCCCGACTGGTGGCGCCTGGCCTGGGAATCGATGAGCCTGCCCTGGGTCATCGGCTATTTCGCGATCCTTGCGCTATGGCGCTTCGGTTCGGTGGTGGACATCCTGCCACTGGGCCAGGCGATCGGTGCGACCGTGCCGCTGATCGTGCTGGGCGCGGTCGTCGTCGGGTTGCTGACCCTGACCGCCTATGTCCAGGCGCGCTCGGCGGTCTACACCGTCACCAACCGCCGCGTCGCCATGCGCATCGGCGCGGCCCTGACCATGACGCTGAACCTGCCCTACACCCAGATCGCGAACGCGATGCTGGACCTGCGCCGTGGCGGCACCGGCACCATCGCCTTCGAGACGATGGGCGAGACGCGCCTGGGCTACCTGACCTGCTGGCCGCATCTGCGGCCCTGGCACATGCGCCCGACGCAACCGGCGCTGCGCTGCATCCCCGATGCCGAACGCGTGGCGGGCCTGATCGCGGATGCCGCCCGCTCGCGCATCAGCGAACCGAAACTGTCCCGCAAGACACCCGCTGGCCGGGTCGGTTCGGCCGTCGCGGCGGAGTGAGAGCATGAGCGAAACCTCACACACCCCCCGCCTGCGCCACCGCGAGGATGAACTTGTCCCGCGCTTCATGGTCCGCGCGATGTTCGCGCTGGTCGTCGTCTGCCTCGTGCTGGTCTCGGCCGCGCGGATCACCGGGCGGCCGCTGGAAGCGACGCCCCCCGACACGCCCGTGATCCGGGAGCGCGCGATCCACCTGTCGGGCGACACCTCGGGCGCTGCGCGCGTCCTCGACGCCAATGGCTCCGTGATCGCCGATCTGCCGGGGGACCAGGGCGGGTTCATCGCCGGTGTCCAGCGCGTGATCGAACGCGAACGCGCCAAGCGCGACCTGCCCTCGGACGCCCCCGTGCTGCTGCAACTGCGCGAGGGCAACCGGCTGTCCATCACCGACCCGCTGACCGGCTGGTCGGCCGAACTGATGGGCTTCGGCGCCACCAATACCCGCAGCTTCGCCAGGCTGCTGGGCCAACCGTAACCCCGAAGGAAAGGAAGCCTCCGATGGGAATTCTGACAAAGGACGTGGAACGCCACCCCTGCGAAGTGGAAGTCAGCCACTGCTTCGACAGCCTGCATGCCCACGTGAAATTCACCGACGGCGCCGTCGTCTGGCCCGGCGACGAAGTGATCGTGAAGGGCCCCGAGATCATGGCCCCCTATGGCCAGGTGGTCCGCGAGACCCGCGAGGCGGTGATCTTCCGGGCCTCGAAACTCGAACGTCTCTGGACCCGCCTGACCGGCGATTTCGAATTCATGGAACTCTGCGAGTTTTCCTTCTCGGATGAGGTGAAGCTATGAACGCCCCGATCAAACACACCGCCGACGCCACGACCGTCGAAGAGGGCCTCGCCATCCAGGAGGAACAGGCGAAGTTCGACAGCGAGACGGCGACCGCCGTCGCGATGCAGAACACGCTTCTGACGCCGCGTTTCTACACCACCGATTTCGACGAACTGGACGCGATCGACGTGACCCCGGTGCGCAAGGAATGGGACAAGCTGATCGCCCAGATGCAGTCCGACCCCAACAAGGGCCACTTCCGCAAGAACGAGGACTGGGACCATGTCGACTGGGACGGGATGGAGCCTCAGCTGAGAAAGGAATTCATCGATTTCCTGATCTCGTCCTGCACTGCCGAATTCTCGGGCTGCGTGCTCTACAAGGAGATGAAGCGGCGCGGCTCGAACAAGGACATCACGCAACTCTTCCAGCTGATGGCGCGGGACGAGGCGCGGCACGCGGGCTTCATCAACGACGC
>SBFT01000388.1 GCA_006227805.1 Paracoccaceae bacterium | reverse complement strand
AGGACGCGGGCGGTGATCTCGACAAGGAAGCTTTGCAGCGGGCCCTCGTTCCATTCGGCGAACAGCGCCCCGATCCGCCCCGCCTCCCATCCCGCGCCGTCGCGCAACAGGCCATAGACCTCGGCGATCATCTGCATGTCGGCATACTCGATGCCGTTATGGATCGTCTTGACGAAATGCCCCGCGCCATCGGGGCCCAGATGGGCCACGCAAGGGTCGTCCCGGAACCGCGCCGCGATGGCCTCGGCCATCGGGCGCAGGCGGTGCCAGCTCTGCGCGCTGCCCCCCACCATCATCGAGGGCCCGCGCCGCGCGCCCTGCTCGCCGCCCGAGACGCCCATGCCGACGAAATGCAGGCCCGAGCCTTCGAACTCGGCCGACCGACGCCGCGTGTCATGAAAGTCCGCGTTGCCGCCGTCGATGATCGTGTCGCCCTCGTCCAGCAGCGGGCGGAAGGCCCCGATCATCCCGTCCATCGGCGCACCCGACGGGATCATGCACAAGATCACGCGCGGGCGCTTCAGGGCGGCCACGAAATCGGCCAGCGCCTCGGCCGGCACGATGTTCTCGGCGAGTGGGCCTGCTTCGGCGATGAAGGGGGCGATCCAATCGGCCTCGCGGTTGCTGACGGCGACGCGAAACCCCTTTTCCGCAAGGTTCAAGGCCAGGGCGCTGCCCATCGTGCCCAGACCATAGACGCCGATATCGGCCTCACCCATCTTGCCGCCCCGCTTTCGTGTCAATTCCATGACATACCCCGTTCGGGGGCCGGTGCAAGCCGCGCGTCACCCGGCCCGGATCGCCCCGGGCGTCAGGGACGGGATCGACGGGCCCTGCATCTCGGCCCGTTTCACCGCGCGGGTGATCGCCTGCATCACCGGCAGATCGCGTCCCTGGTCCCGCGCCAGCGCCAGGATCTCGCCCTGCAACCGGTCGATCTCGGTCGGCCGCCCGGCGGCAAGGTCATAGGCCATCGAGGCGCGCGCCTGTGGGTCGATCACCAGCATCCGCGCCGCGACACGGGTGAAGATCGGCGTCGGCAGGCGCAGGAGGCCCGGCACGAAGCGCAGGGGCACGGGCGTGTTCGACCAGAGCGCGATGCCCGCCTGGCCCAGCACCGCCAGCGCCTCGGCCATCTGATCGGCGATCAGCAGGCGCCAGGCCCGGTCCTGCAGCATGGCCCGGATCGGCAGGCCGGACAGCGCATTGACCGCATTGGTCAGGTTGATCACCAGCTTGCCCCATTGCACCGGCGCCATGTCCCGCACCTCGGCCCAAGCCAGGCGCGGGGTGGACAGGCGGCGCGCCAACTCGCCCGGGCCTGACGCGATCAGGATTTCGCCGCTGGTCGCGCGCTGGAACACGCCGTCCCCCAGGGGCACCACGTTGAACGCGACCATGCCCGCGCGCACATCGCGCCCGGGCAGATGGCGCGCCAGGTCGCCCGCGTTGCCGATGCCGTTCTGCAGGCTGATCACCGGGGCGTCGGGGGGCGCATGTCCGGCGATCAGCCGCGCCATCCCGGTCGTCGCCGCCGATTTCACCGTCACGAGCACCAGCCCCGCCTGCGAAAGGATGGCCGGGTCCTCGGACAGATGGCCCGGCGTCGCCAGCGCGCGCGACCCGTCCAGATCGCCCAGGTGCAGGCCATGGGCGCGGATCGCGTCCATCACCCGCGCGCGGCCCAGAAGCGCCACGTCCTGACCGGCCTCGGCCAGGGCGCCGCCGACGAAGCAGCCGATGCTGCCCGCGCCCGCGACGACGATGCGCGTCACATCGGTTCCTGGGTGTATTTCTTCAGCTCGGTCCGCGCCACCTGGCGGCGGTGCACCGCGTCGGGGCCATCGGCGAAGCGCAGCGCGCGCTGCCAGGTCCAGGCATTGGCCAGGGGCGTGTCCTGGCTGATGCCCTGACCGCCATGCATCTGCATCGCCTCGTCCAGGACCTTCAGCGCCACGCGGGGCGCGATCACCTTGATCTGGCTGATGACCGGGGCGGCGGCGCGCGGATCGCCCTGGTCCATCATCCAGGCTGCCTTCAGGCACAGAAGGCGCGCCATCTCGATCTCCATCCGGCATTCGGCGATGATGTCGTAATTGGCGCCCAGCTTGGCCAGCGGCTTGCCGAAGGCGACCTTCTCGAGGCTGCGCCTGCACAGCTTCTCCAGCGCGATCTCGGCCTGCCCGATCGAGCGCATGCAATGGTGGATGCGGCCGGGTCCCAGACGCCCCTGGGCGATCTCGAAGCCGCGCCCTTCGCCCATCAGCAGGTTCTCGGCCGGCACCCGCACATCGGTGAAGCGGATGTGCATGTGCCCATGCGGTGCGTCGTCATGGCCGAAGACCAGCATGGGGCGCAGGATCTCGATGCCCGGCGTTCCCGCCGGCACCACGATCATGGAATGCTGACGGTGGCGCGGCGCATCCGCGCCCGCGGTGCGCACCATCACGATATAGACCTTGCAGCGCGGATCCCCCGCGCCGCTGGCCCAGTATTTCTCGCCGTTCAGCACGTAGTCGTCGCCGTCGCGCACGCAGGACATCGAGATGTTGGTGGCGTCCGACGAGGCGACGTCAGGCTCGGTCATCAGGTAGGCCGAACGGATCTGCCCTTCCAGCAGCGGCTCGAGCCATTCCTTCTTCATCTTCGCGGTGCCGTATTTGTGGAAGACCTCCATGTTCCCGGTATCGGGGGCGGAACAGTTGAAGACCTCGGCCGCCAGCGGCGTCTTGCCCATCTCCTCGGCGAAATAGGCGTATTCCACGGTCGTCAGCCCATGGCCGCGATCGCCGTCGGTCAGCCAGAAGTTCCACAGACCCGCGGCCTTGGCCCTGGCCTTCAGCCCTTCCAGGATCTCGGCCTGACGTTCGGTATATTGCCAGCGATCGCCCTTGGCGACCTCGGCGTGATATTCCTCCTCCAGCGGCATGATCTCGTCGCGCACCATCGCCGCGACACGGTCGAGCAACTTGCGGTTCTCGGCCCGCATTCCGAAATTCATGTCCATCTGGTCCTCCCTGTCCGGGGCGCGTTCGGACGCGGCGTCCGGCTTTGCCTTTTCAATGCAGGATTGCTTAGATAGACGGGCATTGTCCACGGGGAGGGACGCAGCGTCATGCACAAATACGATCACGCCGCGCTCGAGACATATCTGCGCGAGAATGTCGAGGGGTTCGGCGCCCTGGACGCGATCGAGAAATTCGGCGACGGACAGTCGAACCCCACCTACCGGCTGACCAGCGGCGCGACATCCTACGTGATGCGGGCGAAACCTCCGGGCAAGCTTCTGAAATCCGCCCACGCGGTCGACCGCGAATACCGGGTGATGCGCGCCCTGGAAGGAACCGGCGTGCCGGTTCCCCACATGTATCACCTCTCGGGAGAGGACACCCCGCTCGGGACCCAGTTCCTGGTGATGGAGTTCAAGCGGGGCCGCATCTTCTGGGACCCCGCCTTGCCCGACCTGACGAAGGACGAGCGCGCGCAGGTCTATGACCGGATGAACCTGGTCCTGTCACGGCTGCATTCGGTCGATCCGCAAGCGGTGGGCCTCGGCGATTACGGCAAGCCGGGCAGCTACTTCGAACGGCAGCTGGCCCGATGGTCGCAGCAATACAAGGCCTCCGAGACCAAGGCACTGCCGGACGCCGACTGGCTGATCGCCTGGCTCGGCGACAACATCGTCGCCGACGACGGCGCCGCCTCGATCGTGCATGGCGACTATCGCATCGACAACATGATGTTCGCCCCGGACAGGATCGAGGTGATCGCGCTGCTCGACTGGGAATTGTCGACGCTCGGCCATCCGCTGGCGGACCTGGCCTATCAATGCATGCACTGGCGGCTTCCGCACGAGGGGCATTTCCGCGGCCTCGGCGGCGTGGACCGCCGGGCAATCGGCCTGCCGACCGAGGAAGACTATGTCGACCTCTATTGCGAGCGCCGCGGAATCGGACGGCCCGAAAACTGGAACTTCTATGTCGTCTTCTCGTTCTTCCGGCTGCTGGCGATCCTGCAGGGCGTCCTGAAACGCGCGCTTGACGGCAATGCCTCGAACCCGCGCGACCTCGGGCAGATGCAGGTCGTGATCGAGGTGATGGCGCGAGAGGCCCGCGCGCTCGCCAGCGGATAGGCCGCAAGCGAGGGGTTCCACCCCTCGCGCTCCCCGGCGCATTTTCGACCAGAAAGAAGCAGGGGCGCGTGCCTCTTTCTGGTTTCAAATACGCACCCGGCGGCGCAGCCGCCCAAAGGAAGGCGTGCGCGCGCCAGCGCGCTCCGCCTTACTCCGCCGCTTCCGAATAGGCCTCCATCGGCGGGCAGGTGCAGACCAGGTGGCGGTCGCCATAGACGTTGTCCACGCGGTTGACCGGTGGCCAGTACTTGTCGACCCGGAAGGCGCCCGGCGGGAAGCAACCCTGCTCGCGCGTATAGGGGCGGTCCCAGTCGCGCACCAGGTCCTCCATCGTGTGGGGCGCCATCTTCAGCGGATTGTTCTCGCGGTCGATGCGGCCTTCCTCGATGTCGCGGATTTCCTGGCGGATCGCCAGCATCGCGTCGCAGAAGCGGTCAAGCTCGGCCTTCGTCTCGCTCTCGGTCGGTTCTATCATCAGGGTGCCCGCGACAGGCCAGCTCATCGTCGGCGCGTGAAAACCGTTGTCGATCAGGCGCTTAGCGATGTCGTCGACCGTCACGCCCGCGCTTTCGGCGAAAGGCCGGGTGTCGATGATGCATTCATGCGCCACCCGTCCCTGCTTGCCGCGGTAGAGCACCTCGAACGCGCCTTCGAGGCGCTTCGCGATGTAGTTGGCGTTGAGGATCGCGACGCGCGTGGCCTGGGTCAGGCCTTCGCCCCCCATCAGCAGGCAATAGGCCCAGCTGATCGGCAAGAGCGAGGGCGAGCCATAAGGCGCGGCCGAGACGGGACCTTCCTGCCCGCCTGTCGCGGGGTGACCCGGCAGGAACGGGACAAGGTGGTCCTTCACGCCGATCGGTCCCATGCCGGGTCCGCCCCCGCCATGGGGGATGCAGAAGGTCTTGTGCAGGTTCAGGTGGCTCACGTCGCCGCCCAGATCGCCCGGCCGCGACAGGCCCACCATCGCGTTCATGTTGGCACCGTCGATATAGACCTGGCCGCCATGGGCGTGGGTGATCGCGCAGACATCCCGGACCGTTTCCTCGAAGACGCCATGGGTCGAGGGATAGGTGATCATGCAACCGGCAAGGTTGTCCGAATACTGCTCTGCCTTGGCCTTGAAATCCTCGAGGTCGATATCCCCGTTCTCGGCCGATTTCACCGGCACCACCTTCCAGCCCACCATCTGGGCGCTGGCCGGGTTGGTGCCATGGGCGCTGACCGGGATCAGGCAGACGTTGCGATGCGTCTCGCCCCGCGAGCGGTGCCAGGCGGCGATCGTCAGAAGCCCGGCATATTCACCCTGCGCGCCGGAATTCGGCTGCATCGAGATCGCGGCATATCCGGTGATCTCGCAGAGCTTGGCCGAGAGGTCCGCGATCAGCTCGTGATAGCCCTTCGCCTGGTTCGGCGGGCAGAAGGGATGCAGCAGCGAAAACTCGCGCCAGCTGACCGGCATCATCTCGACTGCCGCGTTCAGCTTCATGGTGCAGGACCCCAGCGGGATCATCGCGCGGTCCAGCGCCAGGTCGCGGTCGGCCAGACGGCGCATGTAGCGCATCATCTCGGTTTCGGCCCGGTTCATGTGGAAGATCGGGTGGGTCAGGTAGTCCGAGACACGCAGGCAATCCTCGGGCAGCCGGTAGTCCGGGGTGAAGTCGGTGTCCTCCATGATGATCCCGAAGGCGCGCCAGACGGCCTCGATCACGCGGGGGCGGGTCGCCTCGTCCAGCGTGATGCCGATCTTCGTCTCGCCCACGCGGCGCAGGTTCACGCCTTCGCGCACCGCCGATTGCAGGACGCCGCGCTGCAGCAGGCCCACGTCCACGGTGATCGTATCGAAGAAGGTCTTCGGTTCCACCTTGAAGCCTGCCGCTTCCAGCCCCTTGGCGAGGCGCACGGTCTTGCGGTGGATGCGTTGCGCGATGGCCTTCAGTCCCTCGGGCCCGTGGAAGACGGCGTAGAAGGACGCCATCACCGCCAGAAGCGCCTGTGCCGTGCAGACATTCGAGGTCGCCTTCTCGCGCCGGATATGCTGTTCGCGCGTCTGCAACGACAGCCGGTAGGCGCGGTTGCCATGGCTGTCGACACTCACGCCCACCAGGCGGCCCGGCATGGACCGCGCATAGTGCTGCTTCGTCGCCATGTAGGCCGCGTGCGGACCGCCATAGCCCATCGGGACCCCGAAGCGCTGGGCGCTGCCCACCGCGATGTCGGCGCCCATCGCGCCCGGCTCCTTCAGAAGCGTCAGCGCCAGGGGATCGGCGCTGACCACGCCGATGGCGCCTGCCGCGTGCAGGGCCGCGATGGCATCGGTGAAGTCGCGCACATGCCCGTAGGTGCCCGGATACTGGAAGATCGCGCCGAAGACGCGTTCAGCCTCCAGGCTTTCGGGCGCGCCCACGATCACCTCGATCCCGAGCGGCGCCGCCCGCGTCTGCATCACCGCGATGTTCTGGGGATGGCAGTTCTCGTCCACGAAGAAGGCGCGCGCCTTCGACTTGGCGACGCGCTGCGCCATGGTCATCGCCTCGGCGCAGGCCGTCGCCTCATCGAGAAGCGAGGCGTTGGCGATCTCGAGGCCCGTGAGGTCCGAGATCATCGTCTGGAAGTTCAGCAGCGCCTCGAGACGGCCCTGGCTGATCTCGGGCTGATAGGGCGTGTAGGCGGTGTACCAGGCCGGGTTTTCCAGGATGTTGCGCTGGATCGCGGGCGGCGTGACGGTGCCGTGGTATCCCTGCCCGATCAGGCTGACCAGGACCTTGTTCTTGTCCGCGACCTTGCGCATGTGATGCAGCAATTCGCGTTCCGACAGGGGCTTGCCGAAATCCAGCGGCTTTTCCTGACGGATCGCCTTCGGCACGGTCTCGTCGATCAGCTGGTCGAGGCTCTTGACCCCGAGGACCTCCAGCATCGCCGCCATCTCTCTGGGCGAGGGGCCGATATGGCGGCGATTGGCGAAGTCATAGGGCAAATACTCGGTCGGCTTGAACGTCATCTCGCGCGCTCCTGCTTCTTTCTGGTCAAAAATACGCAAATCCCGCCCGTGAGGCCGGGATCAGCCGATGAAGTCCTTGTATTCGGCCTCGTCCATGTAATCGTCCATCGGGGACATGTCCGACGGCTTGATCCTGAAGAACCAGGCCTCGCCCTCGGGGTCGTCGTTGACGAGGGCGGGGTTGTCGGCGATGGCTTCGTTGACCTCGACGATCTCGCCATCGAGCGGCGCCAGGATGTCGGACGCGGCCTTGACGCTCTCGATCACCACGATCTCGTCATCCTTGCTGACGGTCGTGCCGACTTCGGGCAGTTCGACGAAGACGACGTCGCCCAGCTGTTCGGCCGCATGGGCGGTGATGCCGACGGTGACGATGTCGCCTTCGACCAGAAGCCATTCATGTTCTTCGGTGTATTTCATGGTCCGGGATCCCGTTAAGTTTCAGCGTTTGAAGTTGGCCGCCACGAAGGGCAGCGCCGTGACTGTGAGGGGCAGACGCTTGCCGCGCAACTCCCCGTAGAGAATGGTGCCCGGCGCGCTCAGTTCGACCGGCACGTAGCCCATCGCCATCGGCCCGCCGAGGCTGGGTCCGAACCCGCCCGAGGTGATGCGGCCCACGGCCTCGCCCCCGGCTTCCAGCGTGAAGAGCGCCACCCCCTCGCGCATGGGCGCGCGGCCTTCGGGCAGGAGGCCTACCCGCCGTGTCGGCGCGCCCTGCTCGAGTTCCGCCAGCACCCGCGCGGCGCCGGGGAAGCCGCCCGCCCTTTCGCCGCCGTGCCGGCGCACCTTCTGGATCGCCCAGTCCAGCGCCGCCGAAACCGGCGTGGTCCTCGCGTCCATGTCATGCCCATAAAGGCAAAGCCCCGCTTCCAGGCGCAGGCTGTCGCGCGCGCCCAGGCCGATCGGCTGCACACGCTCATCGGCGAGCAGCCGCCGCACCACCGCCTCGGCCTGCGCGGCGGGCACCGAGATCTCGAACCCGTCCTCGCCGGTATAGCCCGACCGGCTGGCCATCACCGGAACCCCGTCGAAATCGACCGCGCGGACGTCCATGAACCGGGTCTGGCGCAGGCCGGGCGCGATGCCGCCGCAGACGGCCCCCGCCTGCGGGCCCTGGACCGCGATCAGCGCGCGGTCGGGCACCGGCGTCACGGTCAGGCCGGGTTCCAGCGCCGCCTTCATCCGGGCGATGTCGGCCTCCTTGCAGGCGGCGTTGACCACCACGAACAGCCGGTCGCCCTGCGGGTCGCGCGCGAACATCAGGTCATCCTCGATGCCGCCGTGATCGTTGGTGAAAAAGCCATAGCGCTGGCGTCCGGGCTGCACTCCCAGCACGTCCTGCGGCACCAGGGTCTCGAAGCCCAGCGCGATCGTCTCCCAGTCGGGCCCGTCGATCCAGACCTGGCCCATGTGGCTGACATCGAAGAGCCCCGCATGGGCGCGCGTGTGCAGATGTTCCTTCATCACGCCCGCCGGATACTGCACCGGCATCTCGTAGCCCGCGAAAGGCACCATCTTCGCGCCCAGTTCGACATGCAGCGCGAAAAGCGGCGTGCGTTTCAGATCGGTCATGCCCCGTCCCTTCCCTGGCCGGGGCTCCACCAGAAATGGAAATCCGTCCGGCATCCCTGGTTCGCGCAAAAGCGCGACCCGACGATGCCCCCTCTGTCCTTCCGCCTGAGATCGTTATCCCTTCGGCGTCCCGGCTTCCCGGGCTCTCTCCAGAGTGTCTTGCGCGCGGACGGTCCCTTGGGCCTGAGAGTTTCCGGGGCGGTTGCTCCTTCGGCACCGGATCAGATCCGGTTCTCCCGTTCGCGCAGGTTCAGGCTTAGCCAAAGCCGTCGCTTCGGGCAAGGGGGCAAAAGCGTCGCATTCAGAACAGGCCGAAGTATTCCGCCTGCTCCCATTCCGACACCGTCGCGACATAGCGGTCCCATTCCGCGCGCTTCAGCCGCGCCAGGTAATCGACCGTCTCGTCCCCCAGCACATCGCGGTAGAGGGCCGAGCCGACGAAGGCCTCGACCGCGTCCCTCAGCGATTTCGGCAGCGGCGGCACATCGCTGTCGTAGGGCGTCTCGCAGGGGGCGGGCGGTTCCAGCCCCTCGGTCAGGCCCGAAAGCCCCGAGAGAAGTTGCGCGGCGATCGCATAGCAGGGATTGGCCGTGGCGTCCGGCGCGCGGTTTTCCAGCCGCGACGCGCCGTCTCCGGGCGCCAGCAGGGCCCGGACCATCGCGCCGCGATTGTCCCAGCCCCATTGCACGCGGTCCGGCGCCAGTTGCTGGCCGGAATAGCGTTTGTAGCTGTTGACCGTCGGCGCGATCAGCAGCTGGCTTTCCGCCGCATGGGCCAGAAGGCCCGCGATCCAGCCCGCCGCCTCGACCGTCAGTTCATGCGCGCCTTCGGGCGTGAAGAGGTTGGCCCCGGTGCCCAGATCCTCGAGCGACTGATGGATATGCCAGCCGCTGGCGGTGATGTTGGGCAGGCGCGGCCTGGCCATGAAGGTGGCGTGCAGGCCCTGGCGCGCGCAGACCTCCTTCACCATGGCGCGGAACATCACCATCCGGCGCGCCGCCGTCATCGGGTCCGCGGGCGCGAAGGTCGCCTCGAACTGGCTGGGACCCATCTCGATCTCCAGCGAGCGGATCGGCAGGCCCAGGCCTTGCGCGTTGCGCCGGATCAGGTCCAGCACCTCTTCCGCCTCGCCATAGCGGGCGTCGGTCAGGAACTGGTAGCCCTGCGTCAGCGCGCGGGTCTGCGGCGGCTGTCCGGGCATCGTGGTCTGGTCATGGTCCAGCGCGTCATCGGTGACATCGAGGACGTGGAATTCGACCTCGAGGCCCAGCTTCGCGGCATAGCCCTGATCGGCCAGCCGGTCGATCGCCGTTCGGAGCACGGTTTCGGGCGCAAAGGGGATCGGCGCGCCCGAGCGGTGGACGGGCCGCGCGAACAGCCAGGCCGAATGCGGCGACCAGGGCAAGGGCGTCAGGCTGCCCGGATCGGGGACCAGCAGCATGTCGTTGGCGCCCTGCATCGGCCCCGAGGCGATGCCCGCATCCTTCGACCAGACCGGAAAGACAGTGCGGTGCGAGGTGTCCTTCAGAAGCAGCGTGGACGGCGCCGCGATCCCGGAGCGGAAGAGCGATGGCAGCGCCTCGGGCATCAGGGTCTTGCCCCGCAGGATCCCGTGCTGATCGATGAAGACGACGCGAACCGTCTCGATCTCGGAACCGTCGAGCCGCGCCAGAAGCTCCTCTGCGGTCGCGCAGTCCTCGGGCTCCAGAAGCCCCGACGCCGCCAGCCTGCCCCCCGCGATCCCCGCCACGCTCAGAGCCGCGCGTCCCAGGAACAGGCCGCGCGCCGTTCGGCGTCGCTGGCCGCGTTCACCTTCTGCCAATCCCCGTCGGGCGCGATCGCGTCGTTCGAGAGCGGCCCCGATATCGCGGCGGGGCTGACACCGTTGCGCATCGGCAAGGCGTCGAGGCGTCCCGCCTTCACATGGGCGATCGCGTCGCGCAGCATCCGGCGATAGCGGATGATGCCGACATCGGTCTTGCCCAGATGTTCCTGCGTGCGGTCCTGGATCGCGCCCATGCTCTCGACCGCCCATTGGTCGTGCACGTTGATGTCGAGACCCATGCCGGTATAGGTCGCGGCGCGCTGTTCGTCCGGGTCATAGCCGTAATTGTTGCGCGCGTTCTTCAGGGGCGCGTAATCCGGCAGGCGGTGTTCGCGCAGGCGCTGGTCGCGCATCTTCGCCTTGTCGACGGGCGCGCCGAAGCTGGTGAACATCGAATACCAGTAGCAATGGGTGTCGTCGATCGGCACATGCCACTGGGTGATCGTCATCTCGCGGCTCATGGGGATGCAGATGGCGCCGGGGAAGATCTGGTTGGTGATGCGCACATGGGTGCGGCCATCCTCCATCCGGCGCAGGGCGGTCAGGCGCATCCCGTGAGGGGCGTCCTCGACCAGGATGTCCGGGCGCGGATAGTCGCGCAGCAGTTTCGTCATCGGGATTTCGGTATTCCCGGCCTTGTCGCGGAACTGCTTGCCGTAGCTGTCGGCGGGGTCCTCGTCCTGCAGGAAGCGGTGAAGGAAGGACGCGTGAGCCGGATCGATCCCCACCTCCATCGCCTGAAGCCAGTTGCACTCCCAGAGACCCTTGAAGGCGAAGACATGGCTTTCGGGCGCGCGGAAACAGTCGAAGTTCGGAAAGTCCGGCGGATCGCCCGGCCCCATGTAGGCCCAGACGATGCCGTTTCGTTCGACCACCGGATAGCTGACCGCCCTGATCTGTTCGTGCATCCGGCTGCCCTCGGGCTCGCCCGGCTGTTCGACGCATTGGCCATTGCGGTCGAAATGCCAGCCGTGGAAGGGACAGCGCAGCCCGTTGTCCTCAAGCCGCCCATAGCAGAGGTCCGCGCCGCGATGCGGGCAATGCCGCCCTATCAGGCCGAGCGCGCCGTCCTCGTTGCGGAAGAGGACAAGGCGTTCTCCCAGCAGCGTCACGGGAACCACCGGCCGCGCGGTCATCAATTCGTCCGACAGGGCGGCGGGCTGCCAGTAGAGGCGATGCACCGCGCCCGCATCCGTGCCCGGCCCGATGCGGGTCAGGGTGTCGTTCATCTCCTGGCTGATCATCTGCGCATCTCCCTGGTCGGCTCAGGTTGCAAGGGCGGACGGCCCGGGGTCAAGGTCCGTCATAGGGTCTGGGGCCCGGCGGGATGACGGCGGTGGCCTCGATCTCGACCAGTGCCGCATCTTCGACCAGACCCGCGACGACAACCATCGTCATGGCGGGGAAATGACGGCCCAGCACGCGGCGGTAGACCTCGCCCATCTCGCGCTGGCGGGCCAGGTATTCGCGCTTGTCGGTGACATACCAGGTCAGGCGCGTGATGTGTTCGATCCGCCCTCCCGCCGCCTCGACCACGGCGACGATGTTCTTCAGCGCCTGTTCGCACTGGCCGAGGAAATCGAGCTTCTCGAACACCTGGTCCGCGGTCCAGCCGATCTGGCCGCCGACATAGAGCGTGCCGTCACTGGCGAGAACCCCGTTGGCATAGCCCCTGGCGGGCGCCCAGCCTTCGGGATGAATGATGCGATGGGCCATGACTTACTCCTCCATGAACTGCGTGATGGCCGCGCGCAGGGGCTCGGGCCAGGGTGCGGGGCGGCCGTCCTTGCCCACATGCACCAGGGTGGATTGCGCGCGAAAGCGCGTCTCGTCGCCGGACCGGGCGTGAAAGGCGAGGCCAAGCGACGTGCGGCCCAGCTTCGTCACCTCGATCCCGATCACCAGGTGATCGCCGTGGCGGCTGGGCGCGGTGAACCGGGCGGTGATCTCGACGGTGGGGATGTTGCCGGTCTCGTGCAGCACCTCCCAGGGACAGCCGAAGGCGTCCGAGAAAAGCGCCTCGGTGGCGTCGTTCACCATCTCGAAATAGCGCGGGTAGAAGACGATCCCCGCCGGGTCGCAATACTTGAAGATCACCTTCTGCGGATAGGCATAGGGCATCGCGTCACACTCCCAGATACTTTTCGGTCGTCTCGTGCGTCAGATCGGCGAAGGCCCCGGACCAGACGCTGCGCCCGCGTTCGATGATGCAGGCGCGGTCCGCGACCGAGCCGAGTTCGCGCAATGACTTGTCGACGACCAGGAGCGACAGGCCCGTGCCGGCCTTCAGCCGCGCGATCGCGGCCCAGATTTCCTGCCGCACGACCGGGGCCAGGCCCTCCGTCGCCTCGTCGAGGATCAGCAATCGCGGGTTCGTCATCAGCGCGCGCCCGATCGCCAGCATCTGCTGTTCGCCCCCCGAGAGCGACGCGGCCATCTGGCCTTCGCGTTCGGCCAGCCGCGGGAACAATTCCGCGACCCGCGCCAGATCCCAGTCGCCCGGCCGCGCGGCCGCGATCAGGTTCTCGCGCACGGTCAGGTTCGGAAAGCAGCGCCGGCCCTCGGGCACCAGCCCGATCCCCGCCCGCGCGGCCCGGTGGGACGGCAGCGCGCCGATATCGGCGCCCGCGAATTCCACCGATCCCGCTGAATGGCGCAGCATCCGGCAGATCACCTTGATCGTGGTGGACTTGCCCATGCCGTTGCGCCCCATCAGGGCCAGGACCTCGCCTTCCTGCAGCGACAAGTCCACCCCGAAGAGCGCCTGCGAAGGGCCATAGAAGGCCTCGATCCCGCTGAGTTTCAGGAAGGCCATCAGGCGTCCTCCCCCAGGTAGGCGGTGCGCACGTCGCGGTTGGCGCGGATCTCGGCGGCGGTGCCGGTGGCGATGACCTCGCCATAGACCAGCACGCTGATCCGGTCGGCCAGCGCGAAGACCGCGTCCATGTCGTGTTCGACCAGAAGGATCGGCGCCTCGGCGCGCAGGGTGTCGAGAAACCCGGTCAGCCGTTTCGATCCGCCCGCGCCCAGCCCCGCCATCGGTTCGTCCATCAGGAAGGCCTTCGGCCGCAGCGTCAGCGCGACCGCGACTTCCAGCTGGCGGCGCTGGCCGTGGCTGAGGTCGGCGGTCCGGGTCGACTTGAGGTCGATGAGGCCCACGCGGTCCAGCGCCGCTTCGGCCTCGGCCACGAGGGCCTTGTCCTTCATCGCGGGCAACAGGAAACGCATCACGCCGCCGTCACGGCCCAGAGCGCCCAGGACAACGTTCTGCAGGACGGTGTATTCCATCGCCAGCGACGAGATCTGGAACGTCCGCCCCAGCCCCGCACGCGCCCGCGCCACCGTGCCCAGCCGCGTCACGTCGCGCCCGTCGAACCAGATGCGGCCCGCGTCGGGGGTCAGGTTGCCGGCGATCTGCTTGATCAGCGTCGACTTGCCCGCGCCGTTCGGTCCGATCAGGGCGTGGATTTCGCCCGGTCGCAGTTCGAGCGACACGTCCTGGCTGGCCTTCACGGCGCCGAAATACTTGGTGATGCTTTCGGTTCTCAGGATCGGCTCAGTCATGGGCCACCTCCCGCCCTGACAGCGCGCCGATCAGCCCGCCGCGCGCGAAGAGGACGACGCCCAGAAGGATCGCGCCCACGTAGATCAGCCAGTATTCCGAGAGCCCGCCCAGGAAGTGTTCCAAGAGGATGAACAGGCCCGCCCCAACCACGGGTCCGAACAGCCGCCCGATGCCGCCCAGGATGATGAAGATGATCAACTCCCCCGACAGGTGCCAGGAAAACATCGTGGGCGCGACGAAGCGGTTGAGATCGGCGAAGAGCGCCCCCGCCAGCCCGGTGATCGCGCCCGAGATGACGAAGGCCACCAGCTTCACCCGCATCGGATCGAGGCCCACGGTCTGCACCCGTTCGGAATTCTGCCGCGCCGCGCCCAGCGCCAGGCCGAAGCGCGAGCGCGCGATCAGGTGCGACAGGATCAGCCCCAGCGACAGCGCGACGAAGGCGATGGCGAAGAACTGGATCGGGACCAGCGTGTTGAGGCCCGGAAACTCGTTTCGGACATAGATCGACAGCCCGTCCTCGCCGCCATAGGCGGGCCAGGAGATGGCGAAGTAGTAGAACATCTGCCCGAAGGCCAGCGTGATCATGATGAAGTAGACCCCGCCGGTGCGCAGGCTGAGCGCGCCTATCGCCAGCGCGACGACCGCGCTGACGACGACCGCGACAAGCCAGATCGCGGGCATGAACTTCGTCCCCTCGATCAGCAGAGGCGCCTCCATCAGGGGCGTGTAGGTCTGGGCGTGATGGGCGAGGATGCCCATCGCATAGCCGCCGATCCCGAAGAAGACCGCGTGGCCCAGCGACACCATGCCGCCCAGCCCCAGCGCGATGTTGAGGCCCACGCCCGCCAGCCCCAGGATCGCGACCTTGGTGGCCAGCGTGATGGTGAAGGGCTGGCCCGCGACATGCGCCCAGAGCGGAATACCCAGCAGCAGGGCCATGATGAGCGCGTTCAGATAGGTTTCCCGGATCATGGCTCAGGCCTTTCCGTAAAGGCCGGTGGGCCGGAAGATCAGGACCCCCGCCATCAGGATGTAGATCAGCATCGACGCCAGGGCCGAACCGACGGCGGTGGCCGAGGAGGGCTCCATGAAGACCCCGAAGAGGACCGGCAGGAGGAAGCGGCCCAGCGTGTCGGTCAGACCCACGAGGATCGCGCCCACGAAGGCCCCCTTGATCGACCCGATCCCCCCGATGACGATGGTGACGAAGGCGAGGATCAGCATCGGTTCCCCCATGCCGACCTGGACCGACTGGATCGCGCCGACCAGAGCCCCGGCGAAGCCCGCGAGCGCGGCGCCGAGCGCGAAGACCAGCGTGTAGAGCTTCGAGATGTCGACACCCAGCGCCGCGATCATCTCGCGGTCCGATTCACCCGCGCGGATGCGGATGCCGACGCGGGTCTTCGCGATCAGCAGGAACAGCCCCGCCGCGACCGCCAGCCCGATCCCGATGATCGTCAGCCGATAGAGCGGATAGGGAATGCCCCCCGGCAGCGTCACCGCGCCCGACAGCCAGGACGGCACGTCAAGGTAGAGCGGGAACGACCCGAAGACCCAGCGCGTTCCTTCCGAAAAGATCAGGATCAGCGCGAAGGTGGCCAGCACCTGGTCCAGGTGATCGCGGTCGTAAAGACGCCGGATCACCAGAACCTCGACGATCACGCCCGCGATCGCGGCGGCCATCAGGGCGGCGCCCAGCCCCAGCACGAAGGACCCCGTCGCCGCGGCCCCGGCGGCGGCCGCGAAGGCGCCGACCATGTAGAGCGAGCCATGCGCCAGGTTGATGATCCCCATGACCCCGAAGATCAGCGTCAGCCCCGCCGAGATCAGGAACAGCATCAGCCCGAATTGCAGACCGTTCAGGATCTGCTCGATCAGCAGCAGGACGCTCATGGCCCGACGTCCCGCAGCGTGTGGTCGATCAGGTCGCGCGCGCAGGCGACCAGAGCCGCGTTCGACGGCGCCGGCATGCCGCCCGGCAGGTCGAGCACATCCTCGAACCCCATCCGCGTGTCGAGGCCCAGCCGCGCCGCCTCGATCACGCAGGGCCAGGCGCTGCGCTCCTGCCCGTGCAAGAGGATCGGCGCCGTCACGCCACGGTCGCGCAGATAGGTGATGCAGTGCATCGCCTCGGCCCGGGCTTCGGGGCCGGGCACGTCGCGCATCTCGATTAGCACGCGCAGAAGATCGGACTTGTTCACCTCGCGGCAGAGGCGGCGGGCATCGGCCAGCGACCAGACCCCCGCCTCGATGCCGATGTCGCGCTCATGCATCAGCTTCATCACCTCGACGCAATCGGCCTCGTTGAGGTTGACCGAGACGTAATCCGGCAGAACCTCCCAGGCCCTCATGTGGGCATGTCGCTGCCGCCCGCCCGGCCCGATCCAGGCGCCGGTGCCGAGACCCACCTTCATCCCCGGCACGGCGGCGCGGATCGCGGTCAGGCAGGCGGCGACGTCGGCGGGCGCCAGGGTCTCGGCGCCCGCCAGGTTGCGGGGATGGACATGCAGTTCCTGCGCGCCCGCCTTGCGCACGGCCAGCGCGTCGCGCGCCAGATCCTTCGGTGTGACCGGCACGCCCGGGGCTTCCGCCCCGGTGCGCCCGCCGTTCAGGCAGGCCTGCAACATGTCCCCCGGTGTCCCCGTCGCTTACATCTGGCACTCGGCCGCGTAGACATCGCCGTGATCGGTCAGGGCGGTGCCGATGATGCGGTTGGTGAAGACGTCACCTTCCTGGATCACCTCGCGGACATAGATGTCCTGAACGGGATGGTTGTTCGCCCCGAACGAGAACTTGCCCCGGGTCGAGGCGAAGTCGGCCTCCTTCAGGGCGGCGGTGAAGGCGGCGGTGTCCTTCACGTCGGCCTTGCCCATGGCCGAGATCATCAGGTTCGCGGTGTCGAAGCCCTGGCTGGCATAGAGCGACGGCAGGCGGCCGTATTCGGCCTGGAAGCTTTCGACGAAGGCCTTGTTGACCGGGTTGTCGATGTCCTTGCCCCATTGCGAGGTGTTCTTGACGCCCAGCGCAGCGGCACCCACCGCCTGCAGGATGCCCTGGTCGAAGCTGAAGGCCGGGCCCACCAGGGGCAGGCCGACGCCGCTGTCGGCATATTGCTTGAGGAAGGAAATGCCCATGCCGCCCGGCAGGAAGAAGTAGACGCTGTCCGCGCCCGAGGCGCGGATCTGCGCGATCTCGGCCGCGTAGTCGGTCTGGCCCAGCTTGGTGTAGATCTCGCCCGCCAGGTTGCCCTTGAACATGCGCTTGAAGCCGGTCAGCGCGTCCTGGCCCGCCGGGTAGTTCGGCGCCAGGATGAAGGCATTGGCAAAGCCCGCGTCATTGGCATAGGCCCCCGCCGCTTCGTGCAGCGCGTCGTTCTGCCAGGCCACGTTGAAATAGTTCGGATGGCAGCCCTTGCCCGCCAGCGCCGAAGGTCCGGCATTGGGCGACAGGTAGATCTTGCCCTGCGCCGTCACCGAGGGCACGACCGCCATGGCCAGGTTCGACCAGATGATGCCGGTCAGGATGTCGACCTGTTCGGCCTGGACCATCTTGTCGGCCAGCTGCACCGCGATTTCGGGCTTCTGCTGGTCGTCCTCGATCACCACCTCGATGTCGCTGCGGCCCGATTGCTTGACCGCCAGCATGAAGCCGTCGCGCACGTCTATGCCAAGGCCCGCGCCGCCGCCCGAAAGCGTGGTGATCATGCCCACCTTCACCCCTTCGGCCTGGGCCGCGACCGCCAGTGCCGCCATCGACACGGCGGCAAGGATTGTCCTGAGTTTCATGTCCATTCTCCCATGTTCTTCGTTTCCGAGGGTTCTTCGTCCCGGAACCGCCGCGTGCCCTCGTCCACGGCGCCCCCGCGGCGTCGGTCGGCGGCGCATCCGCCGCGACCGGCGCCGGTCATGTCCGGTCCCGCAGGCGGAACCGCTGGATCTTTCCGGTCTGGGTCTTCGGCAATTCGGTGCAGAAGACGACCGACCGGGGATACTTGTAGGGCGCGATCACCGCCTTGACGTGATCCTGCAACGCCTTGGCCAGCGCGTCATCCCCCGAAACCCCGGCGCGCAGCACCACATGAGCCTGGACGATCTGGCCGCGCGCCTCGTCCGCAACGCCGATGACGGCGCATTCGGCGACCTGCGGATGCGACAGAAGCGCCGCCTCAACCTCGGGGCCCGCGATGTTGTAGCCCGACGAGATGATCATGTCGTCGTTGCGCGCGGCGAAGTGGAAATAGCCGTCCTCGTCCATCGTGAAGGCGTCGCCGGTGATGTTCCAGCCATTCTGGACATAAGCCTTCTGGCGCTCGTCGGCGAGATAGCGGCACCCCGTCGGCCCGCGGACCGCCAGGCGGCCCACCGTGCCCGGCGGCACCTCGCGGCCCGCCTCGTCGACGATCCTGGCCTCATACCCCGTGACGGGCTTGCCGGTGCAGGCGGGGCGGTGATCGTCGAAGCGGTTCGAGATGAAGATATGCAGCATCTCGGTCGCGCCGATGCCGTCCAGCATGGGCTTGCCGGTCTTCTTCATCCAGTCCTCGTAGACCGGCGCCGGCAGGGTTTCGCCCGCGCTGACGGCGGCGCGCAGGGATGACAGGTCCGCCCCCTGCTCCATCGCCGAGAGCATGGCGCGATAGGCGGTGGGCGCCGTGAAGCAGACGGTCGCCTTGTAGGTCTGGATGATCTCGACCATGTTGGGGGGCGTCGCCTGTTCCAGAAGCGTCGCGGCCGCCCCGAAGCGCAAGGGGAAGATGGCGAGGCCCCCCAGCCCGAAGGTGAAGGCAAGCGGAGGCGAGCCCACGAAGACATCCTCGGGCGTCACGCCTAGAACCTCTTTCGCATAGCCGTCCGCGATGATCAGCAGGTCGCGGTGGAAATGCATCGTGGCCTTGGGGTTCCCCGTCGTGCCGCTGGTGAAGCCCAGCAGCGCCACGTCATCGCGGCCCGTCCTGACCGCCTCGAAGCGCACGGATTTCTGCAGCGCCAGCCGGTCGAGTTCCGCGTCATGGTTCGAGGTTCCGTCGAACCCGATTACCTTCCTGAGGTATTGCGAGTCCTTCGCGCAGGCCACGATCTCGTCCATCAGCCGCGTGTCGCAGAGCGCGAATTCGATCCGGGCCTTGTCGACGATCTGCCCCAACTCGCCCGCGCGCAGCATCGGCATGGTGTTGACGACGACCGCCCCCGCCTTGGTCGCGGCCAGCCAGCAGGCGACCATCGCGGGGTTGTTCGCCGACCGGATCAGCACCCGGTTGCCGGGCTTCACGCCCAGATCCTCGACCAGCGCATGGGCCAGGCGATTGGTCCAGTCCGCAAGTTCCTTGTAGGTGCGCCGCCGCCCGTTGCCGATCAGCGCGGTGTGATCGCCGAAGCCCCTTGCCACCATCGCGTCGGTCAACTCGACGGCTGCGTTCAGGTATTCGGGATAGGGAAACAGGTCCTGGGGCAGGTCCGGCCATTGTCCCGGGGGCGGAAGATTGTCGCGCGCGAAGGTGTCGATATGTCCGGTCGGTCCCAGTGTCATGTCCTATCCCCCTGCCAGCGCGCCCAGGGTCTGGCGCGCAATCACCACGCGCTGCACGTCGGACGCGCCCTCATAGATGCGCAGCGCGCGGATCTCGCGGTAGAGGCTTTCCACCATCTGACCGGTGCGCACCCCGTCGCCGCCATGCAGCTGAACGGCGGCGTCGATCACGCGCTGCGCGGCCTCGGTCGCGTAGAGCTTGGCCATCGCCGCCTCGCGCGTGATCCGCGCGGCTCCCCGGTCCTTCATCCAGGCCGCACGGTAGATCAGCAGCGCCGCCGCGTCGATTTCCAGCGCCATGTCGGCGATATGGCCCTGCACCAACTGCAAGTCGGACAAGGGCGCGCCCTGCACCTGCCGCGACGTGACCCGTGCAACGGCTTCGTCCAGCGCGCGCCGCGCAAAGCCCAAGGCCGCCGCCGCGACGGTCGACCGGAAGACGTCCAGCACCGACATGGCGATGCGGAACCCCGCACCGGGATCCCCGATCAGGGCATCCGCCGGCACCCGCACATCGGTGAAGCGCAGCGTCGCCAGCGGATGCGGCGCGATCACCTGCAACCGCTCGACGACTTCGAAGCCGGGCAGGTCGGGGGTCACGACGAAGCACGACAACCCCTTCGCGCCCGGTCCCTCGCCCGTCCGGGCAAACAGCGTATAGACATCGGCGATACCACCGTTGGAAATCCACGTTTTCTCGCCGTTCAGGACGAAGTGGTTGCCGTCGCGCGTGGCGGTCATGGTGGAATTGGCGACGTCCGATCCCGATTGCGGCTCGGTCAGCGCGAAGGCGGAAATCGCCCGCCCAGCCCGCGTCTTCTCGAGCCAGGCCTGCTGGTCCACGGACCCGAAGAGCGAGATCGCCCCGGTCCCCAGGCCCTGCATCGCGAAGGCGAAATCGGCAAGACCGTCATGGCGCGCCAGCGTCTCGCGGATCAGGCAGAGCGTGCGCACATCCAGATCGCCGCCGGTATGTCGCAGGAAGCCCGCCTGCCCCAGATCCGCCACCAGCCCCCGGCAGGCCGCGTCCACGTCCGAATGATCCACCGGCAGATGCGCCGAGGCCCAGCTTTCCAGGTGAACCGCAAGTTCGCGATGTCGGTCCTCGAAGAAGGGCCAGTCGAGAAAGCTGCGGTCAGGCATCGATGCGCGCTCCTGCTTCTTTCTGGTCAAAAATACGCAAAACCGCCATCAATCGCCCTCGAACACCGGTTTTTCCTTGGCGACGAAGGCCTTGTAGGCACGCACGAAATCCTCGGTCTGCATGCAGATCGCCTGGGCCTGGGCCTCGGCCTCGATCGCCTGCTCGATCGACATGGACCATTCCTGCGCCAGCATGGTCTTGGTCATCATATGCGCGAAATTGGGCCCCGCAACGATCCGTTCCGCCCAGTCGCGCGCCTCGGCCTCCAGCGCGTCGCCTGCCACCAGCCGGTTGAAGAAGCCCCAGCGCTCGCCCTCCTCGGCGCTCATCGACCGCCCGGTATAGAGCAGTTCCGCCGCCCGTCCCTGTCCGATGATCCGGGGCAGGATCGCGCAGGCCCCCATGTCGCAGCCCGCAAGGCCGACGCGGGTGAACAGAAACGCGGTCTTGGCCTCCGGCGTGCCGATGCGCAGGTCGGACGCCATGGCGATGATCGCGCCTGCACCGACGCAGATGCCGTCGATCGCGGCGATCACAGGCTTGCCGCAATTCACCATCGCCTTGACCAGGTCGCCCGTCATCCGGGTGAAGGCCAGAAGCTCCTTCATGTTCATCCGCGTCAGCGGCCCGATGATGTCGTGTACATCGCCGCCGGAACTGAAATTGCCACCGTTCGAGGCGAAGACCACCGCCTTCACCTCGTCGGTATAGGGCAGCGCGCGGAACCAGTCGCGCAACTCGGCGTAGCTCTCGAAGGTCAGCGGGTTCTTCCGGTCGGGCCGGTTCAGCGAGACGGTCGCGATGCCGCCCTCGATCCGGCAGAGAAAATGCGTCGTGTCGGCCAGGCCCATGCCCTACCCCTCCCTTTTCGTCAGCGCGCCGAGGCGCCGTGTTATCTCGCCCGCATCCTCGGGGCTGATCGCGGACAAGGCCGCGTCGATCCAGGCCTCGTGCTCGGCCGCCTGCCGCGCGAATTCGGCCCGGCCCGCCTCGGTCAGTCGAACCGAGAACGCCCGCCGGTCGCCATCGACCACGGCGCGCAGCACATGGCCTTCCTCGACCAGCCGCTCGATGATGCCGGTGACATTGCCGTTCGAGACGCGCAGGACACCGGACAATTCGCTCATCTTCAACCCTTCGGGATTGCGCGACAGGGCCGCCATCACGTCGAAGCGCGGCAGCGTGGTGGCATGATCGCGGCGCAGCTTCTCGCGCAGCTCGCCCTCGACCTCGCGCGTCACCCGCAGAAGCCGCAACCACAGCCGCAGCCGCGCCTTGCTGGCGGGCTCGGACAGGGTCTTCTCGCGGGTCAGCGTCATATCTCGCCTCCGGACACCGACAAGGCGTGCCCGTTCACCATGCTGGCTTGCGGAGAAGCCAGGAACCGCACCGCCGCGGCCACCTCGTCGACCGAAATCATGCGCTTCATCGGGTTGCGCGCGACGATCTTGGCCGTCGCCGCATCCCGGTCAAGGCCCATGGCCTCCATCACGTTGCGCACCGCGCCTTCCGCCATTTCGGTCTCGACGAAGCCCGGACAGACCGCGTTGCAGGTGATCCCCTTGCGCGCCACCTCGATCGCGACCGACCGCACCAGCCCCAGAACGCCGTGCTTCGACGCGACATAGGCCCCGATCCCGGCGCCGCCCTGCAAGGACGCGGTCGAGGCCATGGCGATCAGCCGCCCGCCGGGTCCCATCCCCCGCAAGGCCTCGCGGAAGGTCAGGAAGACCCCCGTCAGATTGATCCGCATCACATCGTCCCAATCGGACAGGCTCATCCTGGCGATGGGCGCCGAAGGCGCGATGCCGGCATTGGCGATCACCACGTCGAAAGGCTCGGCAAGCAGCGCCGCCACCTGCGCCTCGTCCGTCACGTCGGCGGTGACGCAGGCCATGCCGCGCCCGCCATCGGTCTCGCGCAGCGCGTCCATCCGCCGACCCGTGATCGTCACGTGATCGCCCAGGCCCGCGAAATCCCGCGCCACCGCGCGCCCGATCCCCGATCCGCCCCCTGTGACCAGAACCCGCCGCATCAGCGCATCTCCCCTGTCTTCCTC
>SBFT01000039.1 GCA_006227805.1 Paracoccaceae bacterium | reverse complement strand
ACGAAAGGCTGGGGCGCGCCTGAGAGCGGCTTGCCTCAGTCCTGAGCGGCGGGCGGCGGGGCGAGCGGCGCGGCGGCCGGCGCGGTCGCCTCGGACTGGACGCGGCGCACCTGTTGCAGGCGCTGGAGGGATTGGTGCCGCGCGGTGCAGACCGAACATTCCGTCTGCTGCGCGGCTTCGGGTTCGGGGTCCTGTGCGGGCGCAGGCCCCGGCGTCCCCTGCCCCGCCAGAAGCGCGGCGCCCACAAGCGCCAGTGCGACGACGGCGGTCATCAGCCTGAACCTTCCCATTCTTCGGAACCCTATTTCCAGCGCGCGGGCGCGATCAGCGCGGGCGCATGACCCACGTCGACCCGATCATGCCGCAAGGGCTGGTCGATATCCACCTCCGTATCGAGCTGGCGCGCATATTGATGCCCGGCATGGACCGCCGCCGCGATGATCGCGGGCGCTTCGCAATCGCCGATCCGTGTCAGGCTGAACGGCAGATCGCCCCGCGCGCGCAAGTCCTGATACAGGGTATCATTGGGCGCGCGGGCCGTGACCAGCACCAGGTTCCCCGCCGCGATGACCTTCTCGGCCCCGCCATAGGCGCAGGCCAGCCGGACCGAGGCCCCGTCGAAGCCCGCGACCTCGCGCGCGGTCTCGATCGCGACGCCCTGCGCCACCAGCCGCGCGCGCACGCGCCAGCGTTCCGACGTGTTGCCGGCCCAGGCCGAGACGCTGTCCGACGAACAGGCATAGGTGACCTCCAGCCCCTCGGCGCGCAGCCGTTCGGCGATGACGCCGCCCATGTAATAGCCGTCCCCGTCGAAGACGACGACAGGGCCATCGGGCAGCCGCCCGTCCATGATGTCGTCTGGCGTCAGGATGCGCGCGGCGGCCTGCTCGCCCGTGGCGACCGAGACGTAGCGTTCGCCGTCATGGACATCCGCGCGCCAGCGCGCGCCGGTGGCGATGGCGACGTGATCGGCGCCCACCGCCAGCACATCCTCGACCGTCAGGCGGCTTTCGCGGAAGACCTCGACATTGTCCATACCGGCCAGCTGCTGTTCGCGGTAGTCGCGCACGCGGATGTATTCGCGCATCCCCGGCAGGGCGGCTTCGCGGGGCACGCGGCCGCCCAGCGTGCGGGTCGCCTCGGCCAGCATCACCCTGTAGCCGCGCGCGCCCAGCGCCCGCGCCGCCTCCATCCCCGCGGGGCCTGCGCCGACGATCAGGACGGACGCATCGCTGCCCCGCGCGGCGATCTTCTCGGGATGCCAGCCGCGCCGCCATTCCTCGCCCATCGTCGGGTTCTGGGTGCAGCGCAGCGGCACGCCGATCGTGTCGCTGGCATAGCAGATGTTGCAGCCGATGCACTCGCGGATGGCCGCGAGGCGCCCCTCGTCGATCTTGCGCGGCAGGTAGGGGTCGGCGATCGAGGGCCGCGCGGCGCCGATGAAATCGGTGATGCCGCGCCGGACCTGCGAGGCCATCGTGTCGGGCGAGGTGAAGCGGCCCACGGTGACCACCGGCTTGGTCGTCACCGACTTGACCCAGGCCATGTAGGGTTCCAGTGCGCCTTCCTTGACAAAGCGCGACACGCCCATCTCCAGCGAGTAGTCCGCGATGTTGATGTCCCAGAGATCGGGCAGGTCGGCCAGCATCTCGAACATCTCGCGCCGCTCGCCCGTGACGGGCTGGCCGTCCTCTCCGATCTCCTCGTCGGCCGAGAAGCGCACCGCGACGGCGCAGCGGTCGCCCACGGCGTCCCGGGTCTCCTCGATCAGTTCGCGCACCAGGCGCACGCGGTTTTCCAGGCTGCCGCCGTATGCGTCGCCGCGCGTGTTGATGCGGGGGTTCAGGAAATGCGACAGCAGATAGCCGTGCGTCGCATAGACATAGACGATGTCGAAGCCGGCCTCGCGCGCGCGGAGCGCCGCCTTGCGGTGCCAGCGCCGCAGATCGCGGATATCCGCGAGGTCCATCGCGCGGGTCTGGTAGGGATGGCCCTTGATGTTGGGAAACGACGCCACATCCATCGTCGGGATCCGGCTGAAGAGGTTGTTGGCCCCCGAGCCGCCATGCCAGAGTTCCGCCCCGGCCAGCGCGCCGTGCTCGTGCACGGCGTCCGTCATCAGCGCATGGGCCCGCACGTCGCTGTCATCCCAGAGCGAGGCGTAAGGATGCGGCAGGTCGTCGGACGAGGGGTGGATCGAGTTGTATTCGGTGCAGATCACCCCCCATCCGCCCTCGGCCTTCACCCGGCGCATCTCGGCCAGCATCCGGGGATATTGCCAGCCCATGCCGGTGCAATGCGGCACCTGGAAGAAGCGGTTCTTGGCGGTGACCGGCCCGATCCGGACGGGCTCGAACAGGATGTCATGGCTGGGGTCGCGCGTCATCTTGCACCTCTGGCTTTGGCATGTCTGGCGGGGGTTGAAGGGTCAGGCGGGGGAGATCTCGAAATGCTTCGGGAAGATGCCGGACAGGTAGCCGCGCACCTGGCGGCGGGCCTCGTCGCGCGACAGGCTGCCGGGATACATCAGGATATGCAGGCACAGCCCGTCATAGAGGCTCTCCAGCATCTGCGCGACGAACCGCGGCTCGATCCCGGAATAGCCGCCCTCCTCGATGATCAGGCGGCAGAGTTCGGTCGAGATCTCGAAGCGTTCGTCGTCGATGTTGTCGACCAGCGAGCGATAGATCGCGCGGCGGCCTGCCTCGCCGTAGAAGGCGAACCAGACCGACAGTTTCTTGCGGGTGCAGATGACGGGATGGAAATGCGCGTCCACGATCGCCAGCAGCTTGTCCAGCGCGCCGAGGCCCGCATCGGTATAGGCCTTGTGCCAATGGTCGTGATGTTCGCGCGCCAGGAAGGTCAGGGTTTCCTCGAACAGGTTCTGCTTGCTCCGGAAGTGGAAGTTCACGATGCCCTGCGACAGGCCCGCGATCTCGGTCACGGTGGACATGGTGGTGCCCCCGATCCCGTTGCGCGCGATGGACGTGATCGTGGCGTCGATCAGTTGCTGGCGGCGCACCTCCTTCGAGGCGGTGCGACGGCGGGTCTTGGGACCGGTCTTCGGCTGTCTGACGACTTCGTTCATGGCCTTCATCCGGGTTCGCGCCACCTGGCCGGGGAGGATCCGGCCGGGGCGCGGCGGCAGGTTTCGGTGCGGCACGCCCCGGGACGGGGCGACCGGCCCCGTGTCAGTCGGCGTCCAGCAGGACCACCGCGTCGGGCGACCAGGACAGCCAGAGCGGGCCGTCCTCCGGCGTCGGCGGCGCCAGGCCCCGGCCCACGCCGAGGTTCGGACTGGACACCGCCACGGGCGTCGCGCAGCCGTCGATGCTGACATAGTAATGGCTGCGCTCGCCCAGGTAGGCGGCGTTGCTCAGGCGTCCCGCCACCGCCAGCGCGCCTTCGGGGCGGGTCCGGGACAGGGTGAATTTCTCGGGCCGCAGGGCGACCTGGACGGGCGCGCCATCGGGCCGGGTCAGGCGGTCGAGCGGCAGGGGGATGTTGCCCAGGCCCTCGGTCTCGACCAGCCCGCTGGCCGATCCGTTCCGCCGGACGGTGCCCCGGAAGAAGTTCATGTTGCCGATGAAGGCCGCGACCGCCCGGCTGACCGGGCGCTCGTAGAGCCGCTCGGGCGTGTCCACCTGAAGCACCCTGCCCCCCGACATCACCGCGATGCGGTCCGACAGCGTCAGCGCCTCTTCCTGGTCATGGGTCACGAAGACGAAGGTGATGCCGACCTGGCGTTGCAGGGCGCGCAGTTCCAGCTGCATCTGTTCGCGCAACTGCTTGTCGAGCGCGCCCAGCGGTTCGTCCAGCAACAGCACCTTGGGCCGCAGGATCAGCGCGCGCGCCAGCGCGATGCGCTGGCGCTGGCCGCCGGACAATTCGTTCGCCCGGCGCGTGCCGTAGCCCGGCAGCTTGATGAGGTCGAGCATCTCGTCCACCATCTCGTATCGCTCGGCGCGGCTCAGGTTCCGCTTGCGCAGGCCATAGGCGATGTTGTCGCGCACGTTCAGGTGCGGAAAGATCGCATAGGATTGAAACACCATGTTGACGGGGCGGTGATGCGGCGGCACGTCCGACATCGCATGGCCGTCGATGAAGATCTCGCCCTCGGTCGTGTTCTCGAAGCCCGCCAGCATCCGCAGAAGCGTTGTCTTGCCGCAGCCGGAAGGCCCCAGAAGCGAGAAGAACTCGCCCCGGCCGATATCCATGCTGACCTCCTCGATCGCCTGGAAGCTGCCGAAGGCCTTCTTGACCTTCCGGATCGAGATCAGGGCATCGGTGTCGGTCATGCTGGGGATTTCCTTGGAAGGCTCAGGATTTCTTGGTCTCGTCCAGCCCGATGCGCCCGATCCACTGGGCCAGGAAGACAAGGATGAAGGACACGAAGAGGATCAGCGAGGACAGCGCCAGGACCGACGGGAATTCCTGCGGAAAGCGCAACTGGCCCCAGATATACATCGGCAGCGTCGGGTCGGTGCCGGTCAGGAAGAAGGCCATGATGAATTCGTCGAACGAGATCGTGAAGGTCAGAAGCAGGCTCGCCACCACGCCGGGAAACACCATCGGGAAGGTCACGCGCCAGAAGGTCCACCAGCCGTTCTCGCCCAGATCGGCGCTGGCCTCCTCCATCGAAGGGTCGAAGCCCTCGAACCGCGGCAGGAGCGTCGCCACCGCGAAGGGCAGGCAGACGATCAGATGGCCCAGCCCCACGGTATAGAGCGTCAGCGGTATCCCCATCCGGCTGAGCAGGACCAGAAGCGCCACGCCGAAGATGATCCCCGGGATGACCAGCGGCATCATGATGAAGGTCACCAGGGCCGACTTGCCCGGCATCCGGTAGCGCGTGATGGCGCGCGCCGCGATCACGCCCAGGATGGTCGAGATCACCGCCACGACCACACCGACGCGCACGCTGTTCCAGAGCGCGTTCCAGACCGGTTCGCGCTGCCACAACTCGCCATACCATTTCAGCGTCCACCCCTCGAGCGGGAAGCGCACGTAGATCGAGTCGTTGAAGCTGAAGAGCGGGATGAACAGGACCGGCACGTAGAGCACGATCAGGAAGATCACCGCGTAGACCTGCAAGGGCCGGTTCGGGCGCTTGATGTAGGTGCCGTCGCTCATGTGATCCTCGCCTGGGCGCGCCGGGTCAGGAACAGGAAGACAAGGGCAATCGCCGCGATCCACAGCATCAGCACGATCGACAGCGTCGCCCCCATCGGCCAGTTGTTCACCGCGCCGAACTGAAGCTGGATGAAGTTGCCGATCATGGCGCCGTCAGGCCCGCCCAGCAGCGCCGGCGTCACGTAATCGCCCGTGGTCGGGATGAAGATCAGGAAACAGGCCGCGATCACGCCGGGCATGGACAGGGGCAGCGTCACCCGGAGGAACCGTGCGACAGGCCCGTCGCCGAGGTCGGTCGCGGCCTCGAGCAGCGACTTGTCGATCTTTTCCAGGCTGACATAGAGCGGCAGGATCGCGAAGGCGGCCCAGGCATGGGCCAGCGTGATGATCACCGCGGTCTGGGAGTAGAGCAGGAATTCCAGCGGCGCCTGGATCCAGCCCATCGCCATGAAGCCCGAGTTGATCACCCCCTCGTAGCCCAGGATCACCTTCCAGGCGAAGATGCGCAGAAGGTAGCTGGTCCAGAAGGGCAGCGTCATCAGGATGATCCACAGCATCTTGTTGCGGTGGACGTGGAAGGCGACGAAGTAGGCCATCGGATAGCACAGGAGCACCGTGGCCACCGTGGCGATGCCCGATATCCAGAAGGAGCGCTGCAACAACGCGCCGAAGATCGGCTCGGTCCAGACGCGGATGTAGTTGTTGAAGGTGGGCGTGGTGTCGAAGCCGAACCCCTGGCGCGTCCAGAAACTCAGGACCAGCAGGATCAGGAAGGGCATGATGATGCCCACGGTCATGATCGCCAGCGTGGGCGAGATCAGCAGGTATCCCCGCGCCGTCTCGCTGCGGTGCAGGAAACCCGCCAGCCGCCCCGACCTTCGTGGGGGATCGGCTTCGCTGTCCGCCTTGCCTGCAAGTGTCGTGTCTGCCATCGGATCACACCCGCCCTATGGTGTCCGCACCCCGTCTCATGCGGGGCTGAAGTCCGCCGGACGCATCCCGGCGGACCCCGTCACGACCGGATCAGAAACCGGCCTTGATCTGCTCGAACAGCTCGTTCATGCGGGTTTCCCAGTCCTGCGATTGCGGGATCTGGAAGTGACCGGCCTGCAGCACCTCGATCGGGTTCTTCGACAGGCCGAGGCCCGAGAGCATCTCCTCGTCGAACGAATCGAAGGATTTCCGGTTCGAGTGGCCATAGCCGTAATCGTTGATCATGAACTGGCCGGTCTCGACCGAGAGCAGCGAGTCGATCACATCATAGGCCCGGTCGATGTTCGGCGCATCCTTGTGGATCACCACGCCGCAGACCCAGGTCAGCGCGCCTTCCTTGGGCTTGGCGAAGGCCACCGGCACGCCTTCCGACCGCAGCAGCGCGGCCGAGCTGTTCCAGGTCAGCGCCGCCACCATCTCGCCCGAGGCCAGCGCCTGTTCCAGCGTCGTGGTGTCGTCGGTATAGGTCCGGATCAGCGGGCGCTGTTCGCGCATGACGGCGGCGATCTTCTCGAAGGCCTCGTCGGTGTCCAGCTGGTCGAAGGGCACGCCCGCCTTGATCGCGCCGATCCACCAGGCATCCGCCCCCGCCGCCAGCGACCCCAGGCGGCCTGCGTATTTCGGATCCCACAGGATGTCCCAGCTTTCCTCGCCGTTGGGCAGCTCGACCAGGTCGGTGCGGTAGGTGATCGAGCTCTGGCCCCAGTCGAAGGGCGCCATCCAGACCTTGCCTTCGCCCGCGTCGTTGCCCTGCAGGTCGATCAGTTCGGGCATCACGTCCGCCCAATGCGACAGGCGGCTGGGGTCGATCGGCTGGAACAGTCCCGAGGCGACCCAGCGCGGCAGGGCCTGGTTGCAGGGGTGCGAGACATCGACGACGAAGCCGCCGCGCATCTTGGTCAGCGCCTCCTCCGACCCGCCGAAGACCGAGAAGTTGGGCAATGCGCCGTTCTTGGCCTGGTATTCGCCGAAGAGTTCCGGGATGTCGTAGCCGCCCCAGGTGAAATAGGTGGCCTGATCCCCTTCCGACGCCATCACCCGGCGCGCGCCGGCCGGAACCATCGTCATCGCGACGCCCGCCGACAGAAGGCCCTGGGTGAACCTACGGCGGCTCAGCTTGCCTTCGCGCACGGCACCCAACTGATCCAGAATGTCCATGGTCTCTCAAACTCCCTGTTGTCGTGGCCCGCTCGTGAGCGGCAGGCCTGGTAGGGCCAATGTAACGCGCTTTTTTTCGCCCGCGTCTACAATTTTGAGCGATTTGCGGGTCTCGCGGCGCGCCACGTCGACTGAATGACCATTCAATCATTGAAAGGCGGGACGAATCGAGTCAACCCTTTCGGCATGATCCGGACGCAGGAAACCGCCGCGTCCGCCGTGTTCGATCAAAGTTCGTGCAGGCCCACGCGCCTGCCCTGTTGACGAGGTGCGCGATGACCCAGACGATCGGACGCCGGGCCGTCCTGGCCGGCCTGACAGCCGCGGGGGCGGGGCCGCTTCTGGCCGCCGATCTGCCCGACAACCCCGATGTCGTGGTGATCGGTGCAGGCGCTGCGGGGCTGGGGGCGGCGCGCACGCTGATGCATCAGGGACTGACCTGCGTGGTGGTCGAGGCCGCGGGCCGCATCGGCGGGCGCGCCTGGACGGAAAGCGCGACCTTCGGACAGCCGGTCGATCACGGCTGTTCCTGGATTTCCGGCGCCACCGCAAATCCCTTCACCCGCATGGCGCGCGAGGGCGGCTTCACCCTGGTCGAACATACCGACGCGGAAACCGACCTCTTCGATCTCGACGGCACGCGCGCAAGCGCGGCCGAGGAAGAGGCCTATTGGCGCGCCTGGTCGGCAATCGACCGGGCGATGGCGCGCGCGGGCCGGTCGGGCGAGGACGTGGCGGCCTCGACCGTCGTGCCGCAGATGCCCTGGTCGGCGACCGTGCAGTCCTGGATGGGCGCGATGGATTACGGCGTCGACTTCGACCAGATCTCGACCGCGGACTATTGGGACAGCGCCTCGGACCAGCCCAGCTATTTCGTCCGTGAAGGCCTGGGCGCGGTGGTCGCGACGCTGGCCGCTGGCCTGCCCGTGGCGCTGAATACCCCCGTGACCGCCATCGACTGGTCGGGCAAGGGCGTCGCGGTCGAGACCGCGCGCGGCACGATCCGCGCGCGCGCCTGCCTGATCACCGTCTCGACCGGCGTGCTGAACGCGGGCAGCATCCGCTTCACCCCCGCGCTGCCCGCCTGGAAGCTGCAGGCCGCCGCCGACATCCCGATGGGCCTTCTGACCAAGGTGCCGCTGCTGTTCGACGGGGCACGGCTGGGCCTCGGAGAGAACAACTGGGTCACCTACCGCGTCCCCGAGGACAAGCCCGGCGAGGCCTGTTTCTTCATCGCCTGGCCCACGGGACATGATTACGTCTTCGGAAATATCGGCGGGCGCTTCGGCTGGGACCTGGCCCGCGCCGGACAGGCGGCGACGGTGGATTACGCGATGGAGCAGCTGGTGCGGCTGGTCGGCAGCGATGCGCGCAAGCATTTCATCAGGGGCTTCGCGACGGACTGGGCGGAAAACCCGCTGACCCTGGGCGCCTATGGCGCGGTGCGCCCCGGCAGCACCGATGCGCGCGTCAACCTTGCCGAACCCCTGGCGGATCGGCTTTTCTTCGCCGGAGAGGCCACCAGCAGCAATGTGCCCGCCCTGGTGAACGGTGCCTTCCTGACGGGCCACCACACGGCGAAGACCATGGCCAGGACCCTGAAATGACACCGCGATGATCCCCCATGAACGCGCCGTCATCGCCGACAGCCTGTGGACGGCGACCGCCAACGACAGCACGACACGCCCTGCGCTGACGCAGGACCTGACCACGGACGTGGCGGTGATCGGGGGCGGCTATACCGGCCTCTCGGCCGCGCTGCACCTGGCCGAGGCCGGGACCGGTGTGGCCCTAATCGAGGCGCGCCAGCCGGGCTGGGGCGCCTCGGGGCGCAATGGCGGACAGATCAATCCGGGCCTCAAGGACGGGCCCGCCGGGATCATCGCGCAGTTCGGCCCCGCGATGGGCACGCGCATGATCGCGCTGTCGGGCGGCGCGGCGGATCTGGTCTTCGACCTGATCGCGCGGCATGGCATCGATTGCGACGCCGTGCGGCCCGGCTGGGTGCGCGCCGCGCATACGCCGAAGGCGCTCGCCGATCTGCACGCGCTGGCCGCCGACTGGCAAGCGCATGGCGCGCCGGTCGATCCCCTGGAGCGCGCGGAGTTCGAGCGCCTGACCGGGGCGCAAGGCTATCGGGGCGGGCTGATCGACCGGCGCGGCGGCAACCTGCACCCCCTGAACTATGCGCTGGGCCTCGCGCGCGCGGCCGAAGCCCGGGGCGCGCGTCTCTTCGGCGACACGCCGGCGACCGCGATCACGCCCGAAGGTGACGGCTGGCGCGTGACCACGCCGCAGGGCCGGATCGACGCGGGCCGCGTCCTGATCTGCACCAATGG
>SBFT01000144.1 GCA_006227805.1 Paracoccaceae bacterium | reverse complement strand
CGGGGGCGGATCGCGGGCGCGCCGGGGCTGACGCCCCGGACGACCGAGTGTTCAGGCCGATATCCTTGACGACGACCCTGCCGCATTTGAGGGGACCCCGATCAAGAACGTGCCCGGCCTTCAGCCGGTGGAAGGTGACCGTCAGATCGGCGCGGATCGTCGCGGCAGGCCCTCCCAGTTCCCGACCGCTGTCGCTGCACAAACCGGACGGCACATCGATGGCCACCGTTTTCGACGGCCACTCCGGGTCTGATGTCCGATCCGCGACCCAATTGACCGCGGCGCCGTCGAGGGCGCGCGCAAGGCCCGTTCCGAACAGGGCGTCGATGAACAGATCGGCCGCTCCGGACCGTTTCGGAGCCTCTTCCAGGGGACGGACCTCGCCCAGCTCCGTCCACCGGTCCCGATTCACCCTTGCATCCGGCGGCAGCCTTGCCGGATCGCCATGAAGGAATACCCCGACCTCCCAGCCCCACTCCTTCAAGAGCCGCGCCACCGCGAAGCCGTCGCCCCCGTTGTTGCCGGGCCCGCACAGCACGACCGCCCGGTGCGATGTCTTCGCCAGTTCGGGCCATTCCTCGAAAATCGCCTCGACCACGCCGCGTCCGGCGCGCTCCATCAGTTCGAGGCCGGTGACCTCGCCACTCCCGATCGCGGCCCGTTCGATGGCGCGCATCTGCGCGGCGGTCAGCAACTCGGTCATGATTTCGGCGCTCGCGATTCAAGATCGCCCACTTCATGGGCTTTTTGCACAAATTTTAGGCACGAACTCCAGCGAATGCCGGACCTGCCTTGCGATCCGACCGTATCCGATTGTGGCCCCATCACGGAAGTGGTCTGACCCGGACCGAAGATGTGCGCATGACTGCGAGGAGGCCTCCATGAAGAAAATCGAAGCGATCATCAAGCCGTTCAAGCTTGATGAGGTCAAGGAGGCGCTGCAAGACGTCGGCGTCCAGGGCCTGAGCGTGATCGAGGTCAAGGGTTTCGGCCGTCAGAAAGGCCATACGGAACTCTATCGGGGCGCGGAATATGTCGTGGATTTCCTGCCCAAGGTGAAGATCGAGGTCGTCCTCGACGACGATCTGGTCGATGCCGCGATCGAGGCCATCATCTCGGCCGCCAAGACCGACAAGATCGGCGACGGCAAGATCTTCGTATCCAGCGTCGAGCAAGCCATTCGCATCCGCACCGGTGAATCCGGTTCGGACGCGCTCTAAACACTTCCTGCCATTCCAGAAAGAGAGAGGACCGCAGAGACATGAGCAAGGATAAAGTTCTCAAGATGATCAAGGATGAGGATGTCGAATATGTCGATATCCGCTTCACCGATCCGCGCGGCAAGCTGCAGCACGTGACCGTTGTCGCCGACCTGGTCGACGAAGATTTCCTTGAAGAAGGCTTCATGTTCGACGGATCGTCGATCGCCGGCTGGAAGTCGATCGAAGCATCCGACATGAAACTGATGCCCGACACCGAAAGCGGCTACATCGACCCGTTCTACGCCGAAAAGACGCTCTGCATCCACTGCTCGGTCGTCGAACCCGACACCGGCGAATCCTACGAGCGCGACCCCCGCGGCATCGCGACCAAGGCCGAAGCCTATCTCAAGTCCAGCGGCATCGGCGATGTCGCCTATTTCGGCCCCGAAGCCGAATTCTTCATCTTCGACGATGTCCGTTACTCGGTCACCCCGAACAAGGTCTCCTACGAGGTCGATGCCGACCACGCCGCATGGAACACCGACACCCAGTTCGAGATGGGCAACCTGGGTCATCGCCCGGGCTACAAGGGCGGCTATTTCCCGGTGAACCCCTCCGATGACGGCCAGGACATCCGGTCGGAAATGCTCTCGACCATGAAGCGCATCGGCATGAAGGTCGACAAGCATCACCACGAGGTGGCGACCAGCCAGCACGAACTGGGCCTGATCTTCAACTCGCTGACCAAGCAGGCCGACGAGATCCAGAAATACAAGTACATCATCCACAACGTGGCTCAGGCCTATGGCCGCTCGGCCACCTTCATGCCGAAGCCGATCAAGGGCGACAACGGCAGCGGCATGCACGTCAACATGTCGATCTGGAAGGATGGCAAGCCTCTCTTCGCGGGCGACAAATACGCCGATCTGAGCCAGGAGGCCCTCTACTACATCGGCGGCCTGCTCAAGCACGCCAAGGCGCTGAACGCCTTCACCAACCCCTCGACCAACAGCTACAAGCGCCTGGTCCCCGGCTACGAAGCCCCCGTGCTGCGCGCCTACTCGGCCCGCAACCGCTCGGGCTGCATCCGGATCCCGTGGACGGAAAGCCCGAAGGCCAAGCGCGTCGAAGCCCGTTTCCCCGATCCCTCGGCCAACCCCTACCTGGCCTTCGCGGCGCTGCTGATGGCAGGTCTCGACGGGATCAAGAACAAGATCGATCCGGGCGAGGCGATGGACAAGAACCTCTACGACCTGCCCGCCGAGGAACTGGCCGGCATCCCGACGGTCTGCGGGTCCCTGCGCGAAGCGCTGGACGAACTGACCAAGGACATGGACTTCCTGCTGGCAGGCGATGTCTTCACCAAGGACCAGATCGAGGCCTACATCGCGCTGAAGATGGAAGAGGTCGAGGATTTCGAGATGACCCCGCACCCGATCGAGTTCAGGAACTACTACAGCTGCTGACCGCAGGCGGATCACGACAGGACAGGGCGCCCCGCGGGGCGCCCTTTTTTGTTCACGAAGCCCCGGCTTTGCCCTGCCCCGGTCAGATTCCCGCCCGATTGCCGGGTCAGGCTGCGGCCTGAACGCACAGGACGTGCGGCAGGACAAACGCGCAATCAGGGACAGCCGAAGTCAGACCATGAAGACACAGACCAGTTTCAATGAGCGCATCGCCCGAATCCACGCCCGCGAGAAGGCCGGAGAAAACCACGGCTTCGTCCAGCCGGGCGTCGTGGACGAGACCTCGAAACCCGTCCCGGTCCGCCGTCGCGGCCGCTCGGCCGGCCGCGGGATCGCGCGTTTCCTCCTGGGGGTCACCACCACCTTCGTCCTGACCGTCACCGTGCTCGTGGGCGGCATGGTGTTCCTGTCCCCAAACAGCGAGAGCATCACCGCCGAGGCTTTGGGCGCGAGCGACCTGTCGGACCATCTGGCAGCCGGTCAATCGCTGATCGCCGACCTGCTGGGCGGCAATCGCGGTCAGTGATCTCTGTCCCGCGCTTCGCTTTCGCGGGCCTCGGACATTCGGCGGTCGAATTCGCCAACACGACCTTCACGTCAAAGACCGATGGCCCGATCGGGGCGGCGCCGCCGTTCTCGGGGCAACGCCCCGGATCGACGCAGTCCCGCATTCATCCGTTGCATGAAAAACGGCGCGCAAATGCCTTGCGCGCCGTCACTTTTATGTCTGACTTGTCGTCAGTCGCGGGCGTCACCCACCAGCTTCCAGAGGGCCGGGACCAACACCGCGGCCAGCATCAGTTTCAGCGCATCGCCCACCAGGAAGGGCGTCAGGCCCCA
>SBFT01000009.1 GCA_006227805.1 Paracoccaceae bacterium | reverse complement strand
GCTTCTGGGGAAGGGGCGGCTCGATGCCTCGGGCGCGTTCATCGACGGGGTCGGGCTGTCGCCGGACCAGGCCGAGCCGGTGCTGGCCTTCCTGACCTCGAAGGCTGCCGACAACGCTGCCACGCTCCACAACCTGCGTGCCGCGGTGGGCGCGTCGCAGATCGGCGCGCAGGGCATAGACGAGCTGGCCCAAATCGCCAGCCTCCTCGCCGCGCAGGGCTATGGCCCCGACCGCATCGTGATCGACCCTTCCGTCGTGCGGGGCCTGGGCTATTACACCGGCCCGGTCTACGAGGCCGAACTGACCTTCGAGATCTTCGATGAGAAAGGCCGCAAGCGGCAGTTCGGATCGGTCGCGGGGGGCGGGCGGTATGACGACCTGGTGAAGCGCTTCACCGGGCAGGAAGTGCCCGCGACGGGGGTTTCCATCGGCGTCGACCGCCTGCTGGCGGCGCTGCGCGAGAAGGGCCGGATCGGCGGCACGGACCAGGGCCCCGTCGTCGTCACCGTCATGGACCGCGACCGCATGGCGGACTACCAGGCGATGGTGGCGGAACTGCGCGACGCGGGCATCCGGGCCGAGGTCTACCTGGGCAATCCGAAGAACTTCGGCAACCAGCTGAAATACGCAGACCGCCGCGCATCGCCCATCGCGATCATCGAGGGGGCCGAGGAAAAGGCGCGCGGCGTCGTCCAGATCAAGGACCTGATCCTGGGCGCGCGGATCGCCGAGAACGCGACGCTGGAAGAATGGAAGGACCGTCCCAGCCAGATCGAGGCGCCGAGGGCCGATCTGGTCGCGCGCGTCCGCGCCATGCTGGCAGGCCAGGCCTGATGCCGCAGCGCGCCCGCATCCTGGCCCTGGCATCCGAGTTGCGCGCCGCCTTCGAGGCGCAGGGCGCGATCGTCGTGGAGACACCGATCCTGCAGCCCGCCGAGACGCTGCTCGACCTCTACGGCGAGGATATCCGCGCGCGGGCCTACGTGACGTCCGACGCGCTGCGCGGCGAACAGATGCTGCGCCCGGACTTCACCGTGCCGGTGGTGCAGATGCACATGGCGCACGGGGCTGAACCCGCGCGCTATACCTATGCGGGCGAGGTCTTTCGCCGCCAGGAATTGGACGAGGACCGCGCCAACGAATACATCCAGGTCGGATACGAGGTCTTCGACCGCACCGATCCCTCGGGCGCCGACGCCGAGGTCTTCGGCCTGTTCTGGGACCTGCTGGCGCCCTATGGCCTGCGCGCGGCGACGGGCGACATGGGCATATTGATGGCCGCAGTGCGCGGCCTGAACACGACCGAGCGCCGCCGCGCGGCGCTGATGCGCCATATCTGGAGACCGCGCCGGTTCCGGGCGCTCCTCGACCGGTTCTCGGGCGGGGCGACCGTGCCGCCGGCGCGCGCGGCGCTTCTGGCCTCGGCGGACCCCTTCGCGCAGGCGGGCCCCGAGATCGGTCTGCGCAGCCGCGCCGAGGTGGCCGAACGCATCGCAGCCCTGCGCGACGATGCCGCCGCCGGCCCGATCTCGGAACACGAGATCGCTGGCCTCGACGCGATCCTCGGCACCCGCGAGACCGCGCCCTTCGCGCTCGAGAGGCTGCGCGACATCGCGGTCGACCTGGCCTCGATCACGCCGGCGCTCGACCGGCTGGACGCGCGCATCGAGGCGCTGGCCGCGCGCGGGATCGATGTCGACGCGCTGGACTTCGAGGCCAGCTACGGCCGCACCCAGATGGAATATTACGACGGGTTCGTCTTCGGCTTCTACGCGCCATCGCGCCCCGATCTGCCGCCCATCGCCAGCGGCGGACGCTATGACGCGCTGACGCGGCACCTGGGGCAGGGGACCGAGATCCCGGCGGTGGGCGGCGTGATGCGGCCGGGCCTGCTGGTCGACCTGGGCGAGGCGCGGCCATGACGGTCAAGCTGGGCGTGCCGTCCAAGGGACGGCTGATGGAGAAGACCTTCGACTGGTTCGCCACGCGCGGCATCAGGCTGGAGCGCAGCGGCGACGCACGCGAATACGCGGCCCAGATCGACGGGGTCGAGGGGGTGGCCCTGGTGCTTCTGTCGGCGGGCGAGATCCCGCGCGACCTGGCCGCCGGCCGCATCCACCTGGGCGTCACCGGCACCGACCTCGTCTACGAGAAACTGCCGCGCTGGGAACAGCAATTGCGCGAACTGGCCCCCATGGGCTTTGGCGAGGCGAACCTGGTGCTGGCGGTGCCGCGCTTCTGGGTCGATGTGGACACGCTGGACGATTTCGACGCGGCGGCGGCGGCCTTCCGGGCGCGCCACGGCTTCCGGCTGCGCATCGCCACCAAGTATCACCGCCTGGTGCGCGATTTCCTGCGCGAGGCGGGCGTGGCCGATTACACCCTGGTCGACAGCCAGGGCGCGACCGAGGGCACGGTGAAGAACGAGACCGCCGAAGCCGTCGCCGACATCACCTCGACCGGCGAGACCCTGCGCGCCAACCATCTGAAACTGCTGGCGGACGGGTTGATCCTGCGCAGCCAGGCGACGCTCTGGCAAAGCCGGGTGGCCCCCCTGGACGAGGCCGCGCGCGCAGGGCTGGCAGGCTTCCTGGACCGGATCGGGCTGGGCTGAGCCGCGCGGACCGGCCCGGCGATCTGCCGGGCGAACTGACGTTGCGTTACCGGCGATCTGTGCCCCGGCCGCCGGATTTCCCGAAAAACATCCAAATTACAGTGGTTTGATCCGGAATTCGGGGATTTGCCACAGGCCTCGCCCGCGCCGCCGCCGAAAGCCCCGTATTGCAGGGACGCATCCAAAGTGTAACCTGTTGCGCGTAGCCGTCGAATGGCGCATGGGGCCGACGAAATCAGACCCCAGCGGCCGACAGACGAAGATAGGGAGGTCCGTCAGGACACGAAGGCAGACGCCCGGTGGCGCGCCCTCGCGCGCCCGCAGGCCTGCTTGCCGTGATCCTTGCGGAGAAAAGGGGTCAAGGCGTCATGCTGAAGATCGAGGACCTGCATCTGTCCTTCGGGGGCATCAAGGCCCTGCAGGGCATCAGTTTCGAAGCCCGGCCTGGCCAGATCACCGGCGTGATCGGACCCAATGGCGCGGGCAAGACGTCGCTCTTCAACGCCATATCGGGCTTCTACAAACCCGACCGGGGCCGTGTGTTCTTCGAGGGGCGCGACATCACGGACCTGTCGCCCGACAAGCGCGCCGAGCTTGGCATCGCGCGCACCTTCCAGAACATCGCGCTGTTCCGGGGGATGACGGTTCTCGACAACATCAAGCTGGGCGGTCACACGCGGCTGAAGACGAATGTCTGGCAGGCGCTTCGCTATTTCGGGGCCGCGCAGCGCGAGGAACTGGAGTTGCGCCGCGACATCGAGGAGCGGGTCATCAACTTCCTCGAAATCGACCATATCCGCAAATACCCCATCACCATGCTGCCCTACGGGTTGCAGAAGCGGGTGGAACTGGGCCGCGCGCTGGCGATGCAGCCCAAGGTCCTGATGCTGGACGAAC
>SBFT01000383.1 GCA_006227805.1 Paracoccaceae bacterium | reverse complement strand
CCACGAGCGAGCGCGAGGCCCATGACACCCTTGCGGCGGCGCGCGATCTGGGGATCGATTTCCTCGACACCGCCAATGTCTACGGGCTCGGCCTGTCGGAAGAGATCATCGGCCGCTTTCTCAAGGGCGATTCCGGCCCCTTCACGATCGCGACCAAGGCGGGCATCTGGCGCGACCGCGAACACGGCAATCGCGGCTTCCGCAACGATGCCGCCTACCTGCGCGCGGAACTCGAAGGCTCTCTCCGGCGTCTCGGGCTCGACCGGGTCGACCTGTTCTACGTGCACCGCAGGGATCCCGCCATCGAGATCGAGGAGGTCATGGAAAGCCTCCTTGCGCTCAAGGCCGAAGGCAAGATCGGCGGGATCGGCTTTTCCGAGATCGCCCCGGCCTCGCTCCGGCGCGCGCTGGCCGTCGGGCCCGTCGACGCCGTCCAGAGCGAATATTCCCTCTGGACGCGGCAACCGGACCTGGGGCTGCGGCAGGCCTGCGGGGATCTGGGCGTGGCGCTGGTGGCCTATGCGCCTCTGGGTCGCGGCATCTTCGCCGACCGGACACCCGACCCGGCGCTGTTCGCCGAGCAGGATTTCCGCAAGCACAATCCGCGCTTCATCGCGCCCAACTTCGAACGCAACGTCGCCCGCGTGGCCGAGTTCCGGGCCTATGCGGCAGATCACGGTGCCACGACGTCGGCGATGGCGCTGGCCTGGTGCCTGGCGCGCGGCGAGAACATCATCCCCATCCCAGGCACGCGGACGGCGGCCCACCTTGCCGAATGCGCCCGGGGGGCGTCGATCGACCTGACCGACGCCATGATGGACGAGATCGAGCGCATCCTTCCCGTGGGCTGGGCGCATGGCGACCGGTATTCGCCCGCGCAATGGAACGGCCCGGAACGCTATTGCTGAAGGCGCGCTCTAGTCCGCGCCCCGCACCGGGATCGTGGCGCCCGCGCGGGGGCGGATCACCTTCTGGAGGAAGTAGACACCCACCGCGACGCCGAGGCCGATCAGATCGGTGACAAGTCCGCCCTCGATCATCAGGAGTGCGGCAAGGATCAGGCCGACCCGCAGGAACCAGACGCTGCGCCCGCCCATGAACCAGCCCTGCACGCCCGCGGCCAGCAGGAACACCCCGAAGGTCGCGGTCAGCCCCGCGCGGATCACCTCGAACCAGGTGCCGTCCATCAGGAGCGCCGAGTTGTAGAAGAACATGAAGGGGACGATGAAGGCCGCGATCCCCAGCCGGAAGCTGTCGACCGAGGTTTCCATCGGGTTCGCGCCCGAGATGCCCGCCGCCGCGTAACTGGCCAGCGCCACCGGTGGCGTGATGGCCGAGACGACGGCGAAGTAGAAGACGAAGAAATGCGCCGTCAGAAGCGGGATGCCGAGATTGACGAGGCCCGGCGCGACGACCGCCGCGGCGACCGCATAGGCCGCCGTCGTGGGCATACCCATCCCGAGCATGATGGCGATGCACATGGCGAAGAACAGCGCGAGCAACTGGCTCACCCCCGCCAGGTCGAGCAGCAGGTTCGAGAAGCGTTGACCCACGCCCGTCATCGAGATGACGCCGACGATGATGCCCGCCGCCGCGCAGACCGCGATGATCTGGATCGACATGATGCCCGCAAGCTCGAAGGCCTTGACGATGGCGCGCGTGCCCATGCGGAAGGGCGTGAGCCAGCTGACGACCGCCGCCGCCACGGTGGCGAGCGTGCCTGCCCGGATCACCGAATAGCCCATGAAGAGCGCCGCGATCAGGATGATGATCGGGATGAACAGGTAGACCTGCCGGATCATCTTGTTGAACTTCGGCAGTTCGTCCTCGCGCATCCCGCGCATGCCCAGCTTCGCCGCCTCGAAATCGACCATGAAGTAGACCGAGGCGAAGTAGAGGATTGCGGGGATGACGGCGGCGGCGGCGATCTCGGTATAGGGGATGCCCGTGACCTCGGCCATGATGAAGGCGCCCGCGCCCATGATCGGCGGCATGATCTGTCCGCCGGTCGAGGCCGCGGCCTCGACCGCGCCCGCGGTCTTCTTGTGATAGCCCACCTTCTTCATCAGCGGGATGGTGAGCGACCCCGTCGCCACCACGTTGCCGGCGCTCGTGCCGTTGATCATGCCCATGAGGCCCGAGGCGAAGATCGCCACCTTGGCCGGGCCGCCGCGTGCGCGGCCCGCCGCGGCGAAGGCGAAGTTGACGAAATAGTCGCCCACCTTCGACGCCTGAAGGAAGGCCGCGAAGATGATGAAGAGGATGATGTAGGTCGAGGAAACCGAGGTGGTGGTCCCGAGGATCCCCACATCGGAATAGACCGTGCCGAAGAAGCGCTGCCAGGTGTAGGGCGTCTCGACCCGCAGGATCGAGGGCATCAGATGCGCGGTGAAGGTATAGACGAGGAAGACGCCCGCGATCACGACGAGCGCCATGCCCGCGACGCGCCGCGTCAGTTCGAGGATCAGCGCGGTGCCCGCGGTGGCGGCGAAGGACACGCCGATGGCAAGCTGCGGCGTGCCCACGCCATTGCGCGCGGCGGTGCCGTAGATCGGGATGAGGTAAAGTGCGACGACGATGGCACAGAGGCCCAGAACGATGTCCGAGGCGGTGAAGGACCCGCGGTCACGCCGCTCGAACCAGCCGGTGACGATGGCGCCGAAGGTCGCGATCAACAGCGGCACGCCGAACCACCAGATCTCGCGCGCATAGACCCAGTCGTAGGCGGCGAAGTTTTCCGGCACCTCGGGCATGGACACCCAGAGCACCCGGCCTCCCATCTCGATCACCTGATCGCTGCCGATATACTGGATGAAGCCGATGGCGGTTGCCGCGGCCACGATGGCGGGCAGGGCGAAGGCCGCCGCGATCCAGCTGACCAGCTGCGTCTCGCGCGCAGGCTGCGCATGGGCCGGGAAGGTGTAGGCCGAGAACAGCAGGAAGCCCAGGACCAGCGCCCCGGCGATGTGGACCATGCGGAAGTTCCAGGGCTCCATCGGCAGCGTGGGCAGAAAGAACAGGCGGTCGGCCCAGACCGACTGGATGTCGCGCGCGGTGCGGCGCAAGGCGGCGGCCTCGTCCTGCGCCGTCACGATCCCGGCCGACAGGGCGCGGATCTCTTCGGCGTTGTCGGCGGTCTGGGCGACCTGCTCGGCCAGGGCGAGCAGGCGGCGTATGCTGTTGCCGCTGAAGGCCTCGCCCTCCGGCCCGAGGGCCGCGCGCAGGTCCTCGAACCCTTCGTTCGCCGCGCGCTCGGCCAGCGTCGCCTGCACCGACCAGGGAGAGGCGATCAGACCGCTGACCGACAGGCCGTTCAGTGCCGCCATGTGGAAGGCGGCATAGAGGAAGGCGAGGGCCGCGATGATCGTGTAGGACCGCCCGGCAAAGAGCCGGCGGTTGCCTTCGATCGGGTCTTCGTCGACGCCTTCGGCAATGATGCGGTCGTCGTCTGTCTGGCTGGTCTGGTCGGTCATGGAATGGGGTCCCCCGCTGACGGCGCGTTGCGGCCTGTCT
>SBFT01000322.1 GCA_006227805.1 Paracoccaceae bacterium | reverse complement strand
CGCACGTTGCGGTTGCCCGCCTTCGCGCCCACCAGTTCGGCCAGCATCGCGTGCTGCTGCACGTCGCTGGTGGTGACCAGCTTGCGCCAGCCGGTGCCCTGGAAATGCGCCCAGGCGTTGCGGCCCGCGTCGTTGCTCCAGAGCCCGTTGACCTTCAGGTTGTCGGCCCAGGCCTTCAGCGTGACCGCGTTCGCGCCATAGGGGCCATACCAGGTGTCGATCTGGCACTGGCCATAGGCGATGCGGAAGAACCCGGCCTCGCCCCAGTTCGTGCCCCAGCTGTTCTTGCAGATCCAGCAGCCCTGGGCGTCGTCATAGCCCACGATCTCGACGCAGTGCCCGCCCGCCTGGGCGCCCGAGACATGCCGGTAGACGCCCGAGCGATAGCTGAAGAAGTCCTGATAGACGATGAAACAGCCGGTCACGGACCCGCGCGTGGCGATCCAGGTCTTGATCGCCGCGCGGCCGTTCAGCTTGGTCTTGCCGGTGACGCGGGCGATGTTGTTCTGCCAGCCCCCCGGCACCGCGCAGGCCTGCTGGTTGCCGGTATAGGGATAGACGCTTTCCAGCGTGACGCCCTTTTCCTTGGCCTTGTCCAGTGCCTGGTCAGGGAACCAGCCGTTCTGGCAGGTGCGCCCCATCTCGCCGCCATGGCAGTAGAAGAGATGCGCCTCGGACAGGTCGAGGTTCAGGTTCGCGTCATTCACCGACCGCTTGTAGGTGGTCTCCATCACCGCCGCGACGCCGAAGGCCACGCAGGACCCGCAGCCGCCCTGGTTCTTCACCGGCGTGGTGAAGTTCCTGCCGCCCACGTTGCGGTGGTCATAGGCGGCCGGCGCGCCGATCGCGGTCTCCGCCGCGATCATGTCCGCGGTCACCATCGGCGCCGCGGCGTCGGCCTTGACCGCCTCCTCCAGCGTCATCGCCCCCGGCGGTGGCGTGAAGCCCAGGCGCTGGCGCCTTTCGTCCTCGGTCATCTGGGCCATGGATGTTCCGGGATCCATTTCCCAGGGTTGCCCGGCCTCGGCCAGGGCGGATTGCAATTGCTTGAGATCAAGTGCTTCGGTCATGATCGTCGTGCCTCCTGCGCACATGCGTTGTCGCAATCCCGGAGGCCGCCTCGCGCGGCTTCCGGGAGCTGTCTTCACCCGGTCCGTACCCCCGGTGGTGTCAGCCTTGTCTTGGACTTGAGGCGCGCCCTAAAAACGTCGGACGCCACTTTGCCTGAAACGCGCCGCTGGAAATCCTCGCGGCGGACAGAACCCTATCAAACGGAAAATCCGGACAGAAAGGACGGAATTCCAGCCTTGTGCGGTCCCGCGGCCTGCCGCGCCGCAGCGACTCGTTGCGATGGCAATCGCTTCGCCGGGTCCCGCGGGCGGTCGTCCGCATTCCGCTTGTCCACCGCCCCCCCGTCGCTAGAGTGGCGCCATGAGCCAGGATCAGATCATCCTGTTTTCGCTTTTCGCGGCCGTCTTCGGCTTCCTGCTCTGGGGACGCCTCCGGTATGATATCGTTGCATTCTCGGCGCTTATGCTGGGCGTCGTGCTGGGCGTCGTGCCGGTCGAGCAGGCGTTTTCGGGCTTCGGTCATCCCGCGACGCTGGTCGTGGCGCTGGTGCTTGTGGTGTCGGCCGGGCTGGTGCGGTCGGGCGCGGTTTATCTGATCACGCGCACGCTGGTCGATGCCTCGCGCAGCCTCGGAACGCATATCGCGATCATGGGCGGCATCGGCGGAGTTCTGTCGGCCTTCATGAACAATGTGGCGGCGCTCGCGCTTTTGATGCCGGTCGACATACAGACCGCGCGCAAAGCGGGGCGCCCTCCGGGCCTGTCGCTGATGCCCTTGTCCTTCGCGACGATTCTCGGTGGCATGGTCACGCTGATCGGCACGCCCCCCAACATCATCATCTCCGCCATCCGCGAGGAGCGCCTGGGAGAGCCCTTCGCGATGTTCGACTTCGCGCCGGTGGGCGGCGTGGCCGCCGTCGCAGGTCTGGCCTTCGTCGCGCTGATCGGCTGGCGGCTGATCCCCGCGCGCGAGGGCAGCACCGGGGGCGAGGCCGAACTGGCCGACTACATCGCCGAACTGAGCGTGCCCGCCGACAGCCGGCAGATCGGCCGCCGCATCGCCGAACTGGAGGAGACCGCCGAGAAGACCGACGTCGCCATCCTGGGCCTGATGCGCGATGGCCAGAGGCTCTATGGCCGGGCGCGCAATTCGGAGCTGCGCGAAGGCGACATCCTGGTGCTGGAGGCCGCGCCCGAGGCCCTGGACGAGTTCCGCAGCGCCCTGGGGCTGGCCGTCTCGGACCCCGAGAGCCACGAGAAGCTGACCGCCGCGGGCGATGGGGTCGACGTGGTCGAGGTCGTGGTGACCGAGACCTCGCGCATCGCGGGCAGGACGGCGCAGGCGATCGGGCTCTCCTGGCGGCAGAACGCGGTGCTGATGGGGATTTCGCGCAAGGGCCGGCGGATCAGCCGGCAGGTGCGCAAGAGCGTCGTGAAACCCGGCGACATCCTGTTGCTGCTGGTGCCGCGCGACACCGCGCAGGATGTGACCGAATGGCTGGGTTGCCTGCCGCTGGCGCATCGCGGCCTCAGCGTGACCGCCGATGAAAAGGTCTGGCTGGCCATCGGCATCTTCGCCGCAGCCGTCGCCGCCGCCAGTTTCGGGCTGATCTACCTGCCGATCGCCTTGGGCCTTGTCTGCGTGGCCTATGTGCTGACCCGGATCGTGCCCATCGGCGAGCTTTACGACCAGATCGAATGGCCGGTCGTGGTGCTGCTGGGCTCGATGATCCCGCTGGGCGCGGCGCTGGAAGCCTCGGGCGGGACCGAGCTGATCGCGGTCGCGATCGTCGGACTGACCGAAGGCCTGCCCGCCTGGGCGATCCTGACCGTCCTGATGGTGGTCACGATGACGCTGTCGGACGTGCTGAACAACACCGCGACGGCGATCGTCGCGGCGCCGGTCGGGATCCAGATGGCCGACAGGCTGGGCGTCTCGCCCGATCCCTTCCTGATGGCGGTGGCGGTGGCGGCCTCGGCGGCCTTCCTCACCCCGATCGGGCACAAGAACAATACCCTGATCCTGGGGCCCGGCGGCTATCGTTTCGGCGATTACTGGCGCATGGGCCTGCCGCTGGAAGTGCTGGTGATCGCGGTGTCGATCCCCGCGATCCTGGTGTTCTGGCCGCTCTAGACCGGCGGTGGGGTCACCCTGGGGCGTGACCCGACGGCAGCGCCGCCGCCGTCTTGCCGCGGGATCGGCCGCCCGCCTAGACTGATCCCCGCAGGAGAGAGGGGCGCGCCATGGACCAGGCGGATGTGATCATCGTGGGCGGCGGCCTTGCGGGCCTGGTCGCGGCGGCGGAACTGGGCGACCGGGGCAAGCGCGTGCTGATCCTCGACCAGGAAGGGCCGCAGAACCTGGGCGGACAGGCCTTCTGGAGCCTCGGTGGCCTCTTCATGGTCGATACGCCCGAACAGCGCCGGCTGGGGATCCGTGACAGCCGCGACCTCGCCCTGCGCGACTGGATGGGCAGCGCGGGCTTCGACCGCCCCGAGGATCACTGGCCCCGCCGATGGGCCGAGGCCTACCTGGATTTCGCCGCGGGCGAGATGCGGGGCTGGCTGCACGACATGGGGATGCGCTGGTTTCCCGTGGTGGGCTGGGCCGAGCGCGGCGACGGGCGCGCCGAGGGCCACGGCAATTCGGTGCCGCGCTTCCACCTGACCTGGGGCACCGGGCCGGGCGTGCTGGAACCGTTCGAGGCACGCGTGCGGGCGCATGTGCAGGCCGGTCTCATCCAGATCCGCTTCCGCCATCAGGTCGACCGCATCGTGACGGAGAACGGTGCGGCGAAGGGCGTCGCGGGCACCGTTCTGGCGAATGACGGAGCACCCCGAGGCGCCCGGACCAACCGCGATCCGGTGGGCGATTTCGAACTGCGCGCCCCGTCCGTCATCGTGACAAGTGGCGGGATCGGCGGGAATTTCGAGATGGTGCGCAAGGCCTGGCCCGTGGACCGGCTGGGACCGCCGCCGAAGACCATGGTGGCGGGCGTGCCCGCCCATGTGGACGGGCGCATGGTGGGCATCGCCCAGGCGGCGGGCGGGCATGTCATCAACGGCGACCGGATGTGGCATTACACCGAAGGCGTCCGGAACTGGGATCCGATCTGGCCCGCCCATGGCATCCGCATCCTGCCGGGGCCGTCCTCGATGTGGTTCGACGCGGAAGGCAACCGCTTCGCGCCCCCCGCCCTGCCGGGATTCGACAGCCTCGGGACCCTCAGGATGATCCTGGCGACGGGCCATGACTACAGCTGGTTCATCCTGACCCAGAAGGTGATCAAGAAGGAGTTTGCCCTGTCGGGATCGGAACAGAACCCCGACTTCACCGGCAAATCCTGGCGGCAGGTCATCCGCCAGCGCATCCTGTCGAAAGGCCGCGCCACGGATGCTGTCGAGGCGTTCAAGGATCGGGGCGAGGATTTCGTCGTGGCCCAGGACCTGAGCGACCTTGTGCGCGGCATGAACCAGGTGGCAGGCAACACCCTGCTGGACGAAGGCAGACTGCGCGCCCAGATCGAGGCGCGCGACGCCCAGGTCGACAACCCCTTCACCAAGGACGCCCAGATCGCCGCCATCCTGGCCGCGCGCAATTATCGCGGCGACCGGCTGATCCGCACGGCGAAGCCGCACCGCTTCCTCGACCCCGCGAACGGCCCCCTGATCGCGGTGCGCCTGAACATCCTGACGCGCAAGACGCTGGGCGGGCTGCAGACCGATCTGGAGGGGCGCATGGTGGGCGCGGACGGCGCGGTGATCCCTGGCCTGTTCGCGGCAGGCGAGGTCGCGGGCTTCGGCGGCGGCGGATACCACGGATACAACGCGCTGGAAGGCACGTTCCTGGGCGGCTGCATCTTCTCGGGGCGGAACGCCGGGCGGTCGGGGGCGATTGCGTGAAGCCAGGCGCGGCAAACGTCCGGCTTCAAGGCTATTTTTCCTTCTTGGCCCCCTGAAGGAACCAGGTCAGCGCCGCGATCACCACCGCCACGCCCCCGCCATAGCGCAGAAGGTCCGTCTCGCCGTTCCAGCTGACCACCTGGCCCAGGAACAGGACGCCCAGAACCACGATCACCACGCCGATCAGCTTGTTCTTGAGGTCATCCAGCGTCTTGATCGTCAGCCAGTCCGGCACGCGGATGTTGGTGTCGATGAAGAGTTCGTAGAGTCCCAGCGCGATGATGTAGAAGACCGTGCCCAGAAGGAACAGGTCGACGATCTCGATGAACTCGATCGCCAAGGCCTTCGCTCCCTTGCGCGAGATCTCGCCCGTCTCGATCGTCTGGGTCACCAGGAACCAGGCTTCCAGCAGGCCATAGATCAGCAGCGTGGTCGCCGCCAGAAGCGATCCAAGCACCGCCAGCACGATCAGGAACCGGCTGGCCCCCAGGGTCTTGCTCAGCATGACTGCCCCTTTCTCATCGTCCTCTCCCTCACAGCGGCCAGATGAACGGAATGGCGAAGGACGCCACCACCCCGACGATCAGGTTCATCGGTATCCCCACCCGCAGGAAATCCGTGAACTTGTAGCCCCCCGGACCATAGACCAGCATGTTCGTCTGGTATCCGATGGGCGTGGCGAAGGCCGCCGAGGCCGCCACCATGACGGCCACCACCAGCGGCCTGGGATCGACGCCCAGCGCATCCGCAAGACCGATGGCGATGGGCGTCACGATCACGGCCACGGCGTTGTTCGACACAAGCTCGGTCAGGGTGGAGGTCAGCAGGTAGATCGCCCAGACGATCAGCACCGGCGGCAGCATCGCCAGCCCCGGCGCGATGGCATCGACCAGCAGCCTGACCGCGCCCGAGGCATCCAGCGCCGCCCCGATCGCCAGCATCGAGAAGATCAGCGCCAGAAGCCGCCCGTCGATGAAGGAAAAGGCCTCGTCCGCGTCGATGCAGCGCGTGACCAGCACCAGGGTCATCGCCAGCACCGACAGCAGCAGGATCGGCGCCACGCCCAGCGCCGCCAGGATCACGATCGCGGCCAGCGCGATCAGCGCCAGCGGCGCCTTGGCGCGCCGGTATTCCCGCGCCGAGGGGTGCGAGACATCGACCATGTCCATCTCGTCCGCCAGGCGCTGGATATCGGCCGGCGCGCCTTCCAGAAGCAGCGTGTCGCCCACCCGCACCACCAGGTCGTCGAGCTGCCGCCCGATGTTCTGGTTGCTGCGATGCACGGCCAGCGTGTAGACGCCGAAGCGCCGCCGCAGCCGCAGCGAGCCCAGGCTGCGCCCGACCATCTTGCAGCCCGGCGTGATCAGCACCTCGACCGTCGTCGTCTCGACCGCCGAGACCTGGTCGACGCGCTTGAGCGCCTTGTTGCGCTGCAGGCTCAGGATCTCGGTCATCGGCGTGCGCAGGACCACCCGGTCGCCCACCTGCAAGGTGACGCCTTCCAGGTTGCGCCGCAGCGACAGATCGCCCCGGATCACGTCGACCAGCCGCACGCCTTCGCGCTGGAACAGCTTGACGTCCAGGACCTCGCGCCCGATCAGGTTGCTTTCGGGGGGGATCACCGCTTCGGTGAAGAACTTCTTGCGCGACTTGTCGCCCCCCAGGAGGACCGCCATGCTGTCGCGCCGGGGCAGAAGACGGATGCCCACGAAGCGCAGGTAGACCATGCCCGTGACGACCAGGATCGCGGCCAGCGGCGTGACCTCGAAGATGGTGAAGGGCTCGAGCCCCCGCGCCCGCGCCACACCGTCCACCAGCAGGTTGGTCGAGGTGCCGATCAGCGTCAGCATTCCCCCCAGGATCGCGGCATAGCTGAGCGGGATCAGCAGCTTGCTGGCCGAGATGTCCAGCGTGCGCGCAAGCTGCACGAAGACCGGGATCATCACCACGACGACCGGCGTGTTCGACACGAAGGCGGACGCCAGCACGACGAAACCCATCAGCATCGCGATGGCCATGCGCGGATTGGTTCCCGCCTGCCGCTCGGCCAGCTTGGTGAAGGCGTCGAGCCCTCCGGTGCGCACCAGGGCGCCCATGATGACGAACATCGCCGCGATGGTCCAGGGCGCGGGGTTCGCCAGCACCTCGATCGCCGCGTCATAGGGCAGCACGCCCAGGATCAGCATCAAAGCGACGCCCGCGATCGCCACCACCTCGGCGGGATAGGTCTCGCGCAGGAACAGGACGAACATGCCGGCCACCACGGCCAGCGTGACGATGGCCTGGGTCGTCTGGCTCATCTCGAAGAAATCCATCGCGGCTCCTGCCTGTGCGCGGTGTCACTCAGTCTGGGTCATCGGCACCGCGGCGGCAAGCGCGCGTGCGCGCCGCGGCTGGACCAGGACCACCCCCAGCAGGATCAGCGCCGCCGCGGCCCAGAAATAGGGCGAATAGCTCTCGCCCAGGATCAGCATCGACCAGACGACGCCCGCGGCAGTGACAGGATAGCCGACCTGGGCCGTGAACACCGCCCCCGCCTGCCCCACCAGCCAGACATAGGCCGCATAGGTCAGCGCGTGAATGACCGACGAGACGATCAGCGCCCATTCCGGCGCCCCCAGCCCGTCAGCGGGCCGGATGAACTGCCCCGTGGCCAGCGCCAGCGGCAGGCAGAGCGCCGCGCCCAGGATCGAGGCGCCCAGAAGCGCCTGGATCGGGCCCGCGCCGCCCAGCCCCCAGCGCGCCACGAAATTCGCCTCGAACCCGTAGGCCAGCACGGCGATCATGCTGACCGCGACCCAGGGCAGCATGGCGCGGTCGGGCAGGCTGGCTTCGGGCAGGACCAGCACCAGCACGCCGCAGAGCCCGAGCCCAAGGCCCAGGAAGCGACGCGCCTCGAACCGCTCGAGCGCCAGCGCCAGCGCGATCGGAAAGGTCGCCATGGGCACCAGCGACATCAGCACCGACTGCACCCCCGCCGGAATATGCGCCAGCGCCGCGTAGGAGGCCGCATTGGGCAGGATCGTGCCCATCACCGCGATCACCGCATAGGTTCCCAGCGCCCGGGGCGTCAGCGGCAGCCGCCCCCGGCCCCGCGCCAGCGTGATCGCGCCCAGGACCACGACCCCGATCACCAATTGCCAGAAGATCAGGCCGAAAGGTCCGTGCCCCGTTCCGACCGCGATCTTGGAGAGCGGCTGGGTAAAGCCCCAGGCCACGCCCATCCCGATCAGAACCGCCGTGAACGCCACCAGCCGCCGCGGCGTCATGGGCAGGCTTCCTGCAGGCGTCCGCCCAGGCGCACCATCGCCACGCGCCGCGCCAGGCCCGTGCGGTCATCGGTCTCGACGAAGACGCCCGACAGCGTCGCCTCGCCCAGCGCCGGGGTGAAGCGCGACTTGCCCATGCCGGTGACGAAGCGGCGCATCGGCTCGGCCTTGTCCATGCCGATCACGCTGTCATAGTCGCCGCACATGCCGGCATCGCTCAGATAGCCGGTGCCCTTCGGCAGGACCTGCGCATCCGCCGTCGGCACATGGGTGTGGGTGCCCACGACCAGGCTGGCGCGCCCGTCGCAGAAATGACCCACCGCCATCTTCTCCGAGGTCGCCTCGCAATGGATGTCGACGATCGCCGCCTGCACCAGCCCGCCGGGCGGATAGGTCTTCAAGACCGCATCCAGCGCCGAGAACGGATCGTCGTAGGGCCGCTTCATGAAGACCTGGCCCAGCACCTGCGCCACCAGGACCTTGCGCCCGCCGCGCGCCTCGAAGACCCGGTGCCCGCGCCCGGGCGCCACCTTCGCGAAATTGATCGGCCTCAGCACCCGCGTCTCGCGCTCGATGAACTGCGCCATGTCCTTCTGGTCGAAGGCATGATCGCCCAGCGTCACGCAATCGGCGCCCGCCGCCAGGAGGGCCTGGGCATGCTCGCCCGACAATCCCATCCCCGAGGTCGCGTTCTCGCCGTTGACCACCACGAAATCGAGACCCCAGTCCGCGCGCAGGCGCGGCAACCGCTCGGACACCGCCGTGCGGCCCGCACGGCCCATCACGTCTCCCAGGAACAGGATCTTCATGGTTGCGTGCTTAGGCCCGGCGCCGCCCCCGGACAAGCCAATTCAGGTTGACCCGCTTCTTTCTGGTCCCAAATACGCATGTCCCGTCCTGGCCGCGGGTTCAGGGCCCGGGGATCAGCACGCCGCTTTCCGTCACGATCAGGTCCAGCCGCTGGTCGGTCGGCTCGAGCGGCAGCGCCCGCGCCTCCTGCGCGGCATAGGCGAAGCCCACGGCCAGCGTCGGGCCGGCGGCGCGCAGCCCTTGCAGCGTGCGGTCGTAGAAGCCCCCGCCATAACCCAGCCGGCCGCCCCTCGCGTCGAAGGCGACCAGCGGCACGATCAGGATTTCGGGCACCATCCAGTCGAGCCGTGCCGGGACCAGGGCGCGGAACGGGCCCTCGACCAGCGCACAGCCCGGCTCCCACAGCGCAAAGCGCAGGGGCAGGCCCGCAGCCTCGATCACGGGAATGCCGACGGGGCCGTGGGCCGCGGCCTCCTCCATGGCCGGCAGAGGGTCGATCTCGGTCCGGATCGGCATGTAACCCGACACGGGCACGCCCCGATGGCCCGCCAGAAAGGCCGAGAGATGCGCAGCCGGTGCCTCGGGCCGCGCGTCATGCGCGGCGCGGCGGCGCGCGAAGGCGGC
>SBFT01000308.1 GCA_006227805.1 Paracoccaceae bacterium | reverse complement strand
GCCAAGATGGCGATCGAGGCGGTCAACCCCGCCAGCACGGGCTACCTGGGCGGGCTGGGCCTGCCGGTGCTGGTGGCCTGGCCGGTGGGCGACCTGCTGGCGGCGGGTGCCGCCTGGGTGATCGGCAAGACGGCGCTGGGCCTGCGGTCGGACTATCTGGCCATCGCCACGCTGGGCATCGCCGAGATCGTCATCGCGGTCCTGAAGAACGAGGACTGGCTGGCGCGCGGCGTCAAGAACGTGATCGGCCTGCCCCGCCCGGTTCCCTTCGAGGTCGATCTGCAGAACGATCCCGCCTTCGTCGAGCGCGTCACCAGCATGGGCTTCGATCCGGTCACGGCCTCGTCTATCTATGTCAAGCTGGGCTATTCGCTTCTGTTCACCGCGGTGCTGATCGTGATCCTGGTCATGGCGCAGCTGGCGCTGAAATCGCCCTGGGGCCGCATGATGCGCGCGATCCGCGACAACGAGGTCTCGTCCGAGGCGATGGGCAAGGACGTCACCGCGCGTCACCTGCAGATCTTCATCCTGGGCAGCGCCATCTGCGGGATCGCGGGCGCCATGATGACCACGCTCGACGGCCAGTTGACGCCGGGGTCCTATCAGCCGCTGCGCTTCACCTTCCTGATCTGGGTGATGGTGATCGTGGGCGGATCGGGCAACAATTTCGGCGCCGTCCTGGGCGGGTTCCTGATCTGGTTCCTCTGGGTCCAGGTCGAGCCGATCGGCCTGTGGCTGATGCAGACGATCACCGCCGGAATGGCCGATGGCAGCTGGCTGAAGGTGCATCTGCTGGACAGCGCCGCGCATATGCGGCTCTTCACCATGGGCCTGATCCTGCTCCTGGTGCTGCGGTTCAGCCCGCGCGGCCTGATGCCCGAGAAGTGACACCGCACGCCCCCTGCGCCGCGTCGGGACGCGGTTCGGGGGGCGTGGTAAATCCTTTGCCGCTTGGACTATCCCCGGAGGGGCACGCGAGGGGTGTGCCCCCCGCGCCTCAGCGCCCCTTGAAGAGACTGCCCAGGATGCCGCGCACGATCCGCCGGCCGGTGGTGCCGGTCAGTTCCTTCACCACCATCTTAGTCATCGATTCCCCGAAGCTCTGATCCTGGCTGGACGACCGCCGCGAGGTCGAGCGTTCGACGCGCGCGCCGGTATAGCGGCGGGCGGCGTTGAATTCGCGCTCCTCCCTTTCCTGCGCCTCGGCGCGGGCTTCGGCGGCTTCGGCTTCCTCGGCGGCGCGGGCGGCCTCGTCGGCGCGGGCCTGGAGGATCTCGAAGGCCGAGCGGCGGTCAAGCGGCGTGTCGTATTTCCCCGCCAGGTCCGAGGCCGCCAGGATCGCGCGGCGTTCCTCGGGCGAGATCGGACCCAGCCGCGAGGATGGCGGACGGATCAGCGTGCGCTCCACGACACCCGGCACGCCCTTCTTCTGCAGCATCGAGGTGACGGCTTCGCCCACGCCCACGTCGCGGATCGCGTCCTCGGTCGAGAAGCGCGGGTTCTCGCGATAGGTCTGGGCGGCCAGCTTGAGGTCCTTGCGGTCCCTGGCGGTGAAGGCGCGCAGCGCGTGCTGAACGCGATTGCCCAGCTGGCCCAGGATGTCCTCGGGGACGTCGGCGGGGTTCTGGGTGATGAAATAGACGCCGACCCCCTTCGAGCGGATCAGGCGCGCCACCTGTTCCACCTTGTCGATCAGCGCCTTGGGCGCGTCGTCGAAGAGAAGGTGCGCCTCGTCGAAGAAGAAGACGAGCCTGGGTTTGTCCGGATCGCCCACCTCGGGGAGTTCCTCGAAAAGCTCGGACAGAAGCCAGAGCAGGAACGTCGCATAGAGCCCGGGCGAGCCCATCAGCCGGTCCGCGGCGAGGATGTTGATCATCCCCCGCCCCTGCGCGTCGGTGCGCATCAGGTCCGCAAGCGCCAGCGCCGGTTCGCCGAAGAAGCCCGTGCCGCCCTGGTTGTCCAGCACGAGGAGCCGGCGCTGGATGGCGCCCACCGAGGCGACCGGGATATTGCCGTAGCGCAAGCCGAGCCTGTCGCGGTTCTCGCCCAGCCAGACCAGCAGCGACTGGAGGTCCTTGAGGTCCAGAAGCGGCAGCCCTTCCTCGTCCGCGATGCGGAAGGCGATGTTCAGGATGCCTTCCTGCGCCTCGGTCAGTTCCAGCAGCCGCGACAGCAGCAGCGGGCCCATTTCCGACACCGTGGTGCGCACCGGGTGGCCCTGGTCGCCGAAGAGATCCCAGAACGTGACCGGAAAGGCCCGATACGAGAAATCCTCGAGGCCGATCCTGGCGGCGCGTTCGGTGAAGGGCTGGTGCAGCTTGCTCTCGGGGCTGCCGGCGGCCGCGAGGCCCGACAGATCGCCCTTCACATCCGACAGGAAGACCGGAACGCCGGCGGAGGAAAACCCCTCCGCCATGATCTGCAACGTCACCGTCTTGCCGGTCCCCGTGGCCCCGGCGATCAGCCCGTGCCGGTTCGCGTATTGCAGCGAAAGAAACTGCCTTTCCCCATACTCGGGACCGCCGCCACCGATGAATACCCCGTCCTGCACCTGGCCCAGCCTCCTTGCCCGTGTCACACCCGTTTGACCATACAAAGTTAACCTTTGCCTGCGATAGTCCCCTTGTTCGCGATGCGGGTCCCCCTCGTGTCGCGGATGGACTTCCTCCCTGTCAGACTGGCCGCGCCTTCGGGCGCGGCTTTTTTTGTCGCCGATCAGCGTCAAAACTCGTTAACTCGTGAATTTGGAACGGGAAAATCCGTGCCAGGGGGGCAAAAACCCGCCTCAAGCCTGTTGACCGGCGCATTGGCCTTTCGTAACGTTCCGTCACAAAACTAAGTCGGCCAGTCCGACGGGGAGACAAAAGTAGATCAAGGGGGCCCTGCGGTCCCCTTTTTCGATGCGCCATGCCGGGCAGGCTGTCCCCGAGGGCCTCACGGTGGCGTGACATTGCCGCAGGACAAATCGGGCCTGACAATCCCCCGGCGGGCGTGATAGACCCGAGGTCGACACGTCTCCAAAGCCAAGTGAGTTACATGACAGATCATTGGATGAAGGCCGCCGTCCTGGCATTGTTTGCATCGACCGCCCCTCTGGCGGCGCAGACCTCCGATACGCAGACGCAAGCCCAGACCGGCGGCGGCGCGGCGTCGCAACTCGACCTGGGGCAGCCGGAAGGGCCGCAACTGGGCGAGCGCTACGCCAAGGAGCAGAGCGGCGACTGGACGCTGGCCTGCATCAAGACCGAGGCCGAGACCGATCCCTGTTCGCTGCTGCAGTTGCTGAAGGACGAGAACGGCAACACTCTGGGCGAAATCTCGCTGTTCCGGCTGGAAGGCGGCGGCCAGGCCGTGGCGGGCGGGACGATCATCGTGCCGCTGGAAACCCTGCTGACGGCGCAGGTCTCGATCGCGGTCGATGGCGGCCAGGGCAAGCGCTACAATTATTCCTTCTGCACGCAACTGGGCTGCGTCGCGCAGATCGGCTTCACCGAGGCCGATATCGAGGCCTTCCGCAGGGGCAACTCGGCCCGGGTCACGATCGTGCCCGCGCCCGCGCCGGACCAGCAGGTGGTGCTGAACATGTCCCTGTCCGGCTTCACCGCCGGGTATGACATGGTGGACGTGGTCCAGGCCAACGGCGGCAACTGAGCCGGGATCGCCCGACCGCATGACGCGCCGCGTCCCCAGGGGGCGCGGCGTTCGTCCTTGCGGGATCAGACCTTGCGCAGGACCAGGACCGCGTTCATGCCGCCGAAGGCGAAGGCGTTCGACAGGGCGACCCTGACCTCGGCCTCGCGCGCCTCGTTCGGCACGACATCCAGCGCGCATTCGGGATCGGGTTCCTCGTAGCCGATCGTGGGCGCGATGACCCCGTCGCGCAGCGCCATGATGCAGGCCAGAAGCTCGACCGCGCCGGTGCCGCCGATCAGATGCCCGTGCATCGACTTGGTGGACGAGATCATCAGGCGGTCGGCATGAGGCCCGAAGACATCGGCCACCGCGGCGCATTCGGTCTTGTCGTTGGCCGCCGTGCCGGTGCCATGGGCGTTGATGTAGCCCACTTCGGAGGGGTCGACGCCCGCATCGCGCAGCGCCCCCGCCATGGCCCGCGCCGCGCCCTGTTTCGAGGGCATGACGATGTCGGAGGCGTCCGAGGACATGGCGAAGCCCGCGATCTCGGCCAGGATCGGCGCGCCGCGCCGTCTTGCGTGTTCCATTTCCTCGAAGACGAAGATGCCCGCCCCTTCGCCCTGCACCATGCCGTTGCGGTTGGCGCTGAACGGGCGGCAGGCGTCCTTCGACATCACCCGCAGCCCCTCCCAGGCCTTGATGCCCCCGAAGCACATCATCGATTCCGATCCGCCCGTGATCATCGCGGGCGCCATGCCGGACCGCACCATGGCGAAGGCCTGCGCCATCGCGTGGTTCGAGGAGGCGCAGGCGGTCGAGACGGTGAAGGACGGCCCCCGCAGGTTCCATTCCATCGACACATGCGCGGCGGCGGCGTTGTTCATCAGCTTCGGCACGACGAAGGGGTGAACGCGGTTCTTCCCCTCCTCGTAGACCGAGCGGTAATTCTCGTCCCAGGTGCTGACCCCGCCGCCCGCCGTGCCCAGCACGACGCCCGAGCGGTTCGCCTCGTCCCCGGTGAACTCGATCCCCGATTGCTCGATCGCCTCGCGCGCGGCGGTCAGGGTGAACTGGGTGAAGCGGTCATAAAGCGACATCTGCTGGCGGTTGAAGCGGCCTTCGGCCTCGAAGCCGCGCACCTGCCCGCCGATGCGGATCGTCAGCCGGTCGACATCGCGGAAATCCAGCTCGCCGATGCCGCAGCGCCCTTCGCGCATCGCCTCCAGCGTCTCGGGCACCGAATGCCCCAGCGCATTGATCGTGCCCGCACCGGTGATGACCACGCGCTTCATTCAGGCTTCGCCTTTCTCAGGCCGTCTTTTCCGAAATCAGCCTCTCGATCCCGGCGATGATGGCCGCGACGGTCGAGATGTCGAAATCGCTGGCTTCGGGTTCGTTCGCGTTGAAGGGAACCTGGATGTCGAACTCCTCCTCGATCGCGAAGATGCTCTCGACAAGGCCCAGGCTGTCGATGCCCAGATCGGCCAGGGTGCTGTCGGGCGTCACGTCCGAGGGCTCCAGAACCGCCTGTTCCGCGATGATGGCGATCACCTTGTCCCTGACGCTCATGGCTGGTTTCCGTTCCTGGTTTCTGGCAGGTGATTTAGTCACTCGATCCGGTTTTGAAAACCGCCTTTCGCAACTCTGCGACATCGCGGAAAAGGCGCGGCAGACGGCGGATCGCCTTGTAGCTTTCGACCTGCGCCTCCATCTTCGTCGCCGGATACCCCAGGAGCACGCGGCCCGCAGGCACGTTCGACAGGACCACGGTGCCGCCCCCGGTGATGACGCGGTCGCCGATGGTGAGGTTGTCGCTGACCCCGGTCTGGCCGCCCAGCACCACGTTGTCGCCCAGCACGGTCGAGCCCGCCACACCCGCCTGCGCGCAGACCAGGCAATCGCGGCCCATCACCACGTTGTGGCCGATCTGGGTGAGATTATCCAGCTTGCAGCCGTCGCCGATGACCGTGTCGCGGATGGTGCCGTTGTCGATGGTGGCGTTGGCGCCCATCTCGACATCGTCACCGATGCTGACCGCGCCCAGCGAATGGATGCGCGCATAGGATTGCGCCTTGGTGTCGCCCTGGTCGCCCAGCGAGGCGCGCACCGCCTCGACGCCGGAAACCTCGGGGGTGACGAAGCTGAAGCCGTCGCCCCCCACCCGCGCGCCGGGCTGGGCGATGAAGCGCGCGCCGATCGTCACCCGCGCGCCGATGCTGACCTGTTCGCGCAGGAGTGCCCCCGGCCCCAGCCGCGCATCCGCGCCCACATGGACCTGGGGTCCGATCACGCAGCCCTCGCCGATCTGCGCGCGCGGGCCGATGACCGACAGGGCGCCGATGCTGACGCCCGCCCCGATCCGGGCCGAGGGGTCGATCACCGCGCTGGGATGGATGCCGGGGGCGAAGCCCTGGCCGGGGTCCATCACCGCCGACACCCCCGCCAGCGCATAGCGCGGACGGCGCGGCAGGATGGCCCCCGAAAGGCCCATCGCCTGCCAGTCCGCCCCTTCCCACAGCATCGCGGCGCGCGCCCTGCCCTGCCCCAGCATCGCCGCATAGGCAGGCTTGAGCGCCATGGCCAGGTCGTCGGGGCCCGCCTGTGCAGGCTCGGCCACGCCGGTGACGATCAGGTCGGGATCGCCGGCAACCTGCGCGCCGATGGCCCCGGCGATCTGGGCGAGAGTGAAGGACATCTGGATCGGGGCCCCGGACAGGTAAGCGTGTTCGGGGCCAGTGATTACCCCTGAACGCCCGGCAAGACCACCCCCGCGTCGCGGAGCGCCTCCCAGATCTTCGCGTCGCGGCCATAGATGTCGCGACGGTATTCGATCCGGCCCTTCTCGTTCGTCAGCGCGGTGCGATAGATCAGGTGGACCGGCACGGGTTTCTCCAGCAGGACCGTGGTCTCGCGCCCGGTGCGCAGGACGCTCTGGAAGTAGCCTTCGGGGTCGGCTTCCTGCGCGGCCAGCAGCGCATAGGCGAAGTCGAAGGGATCGGCCAGGCGGATGCAGCCATGGCTGTAGGCCCGCGTCTCATGGGCAAACAGCGACTTGTGCGGCGTGTCGTGCAGGTAGATGTTGTACTTGTTGGGAAACATGAACTTCACCAGGCCAAGCGCGTTGGAATTGCCCGGCGGCTGGCGCATCGAATAGGGGAAGTTGCGGGTCGTGTAGTTCGAGAAATCGACCTGAGACCGGTCGATCTGGCGCCCGCGCGAATCCGTGATGATCAGGTGCCGAACGGCATCGGGATTGTTGCGCAGCTTGGGCAGGTATTCCTTGGTGGCGATCGAGCGCGGGACGAACCAGCTGGGATTGATCACCATGTGTTCCATCACGTCCGAGAATTCCGGCGTGCGCTGGTCGGGCACGTTCTTGCCCACGACCGAACGCGTGCGGAACGTCTCGTGCCCGTTGTCGATGATGCGGGCGTGGAAATCCACGAGGTTGACTAGGATGTGACGCTCGCCGCGTTCGCGGTTCAGCCAGCGTTCGCGCTCCATCGCGACGATGATCGAACGCATCCGCGCCTCGGGGTCGACATTGACCTCGGCGATGGTGCTCTCGCCCGCGACGCCGTCGGGTTCCAGGCCATGGGCCAGCTGGAAGGACTGGACCGCCGCCTGAAGCGCCAGGTCATAGTCCATGCGGGCATTGCGCGGCAGGAACCCCATCGCGATCAGGCGGTTGCGCAGCGCCACCACCTGCGGGCCACTGTCGCCGGGCTTGAGCTTCGAGGCCGCGACCGAGGGACCCCAGCCGCCTTCGGCGATCGTCTGTTCCAGCCGCATCTTCTGCGCCATCAGGGCGCGGTATTCCACCGTCTCGGGCGGCAGGGCGGCGAAGACGTCGAACGGGTCTTCCGAGGCGATCAGCCTCAGATAGGAGGCGCGGTCGCGATAGGGCACCTCGCGCACGATGCCGGGATCGATCCGGGACGGGATCACGGCGCCGGTCTGGACGTCGCGGGCATATTGCAGGAAGGCCCGCGCGATGCGCACCTCCAGCTTGCCCAGGTCGCGGATGCTGCGGGCGGCCTTCATGGACGCCATCAGGCCGGGCAGGTCATAGCGCGCCACCGGCAGGCCATGGGCCGGGGCCTGGTCCAGCGCGGCCACCAGCGCGCGGCGCCGGTCGAGGTCATCGGCATCCCCGCCGGTCCAGATCGGCTGGTATCCGGTCGCGCGGTAGAAGGCGGCGATGTCGGCGTCGTCGGCGGCGGCCTCGGCCACGGCCTGCCTGAACGCCGTGACCTGCGACAGGTCCGACTGCGACAAGTTCGACTGGGCCAAGTTCGACTGGGCCAAGTTCGACTGGGCCAAGTTCGACTGAGCCAGCCCCGGTTGGGGCACACCCGCCGCCCAGACCAGCGCCGCTACTGCCGCACCGCCCCGCCTCAGCCACTGCTGCCACCGCATGAAACCGCCTTTCCGAACCGCATGTCCCTGCCCGCAAACTGAGCAGCCCAAAGACGCATTGTCCATTCACTTTTGCCTCAGGACACCAGGAAAGCCGCGGGCTGGTGCCGCGTTGCATCGCCGGGACGCCGAGGCGGTGACTTGCGCCTTGTGGGCGAAAAATCGCCGAAAAGTCTTGTTACTTTTCCGTAACAGAATTCACGGCTTGGCGTGCGAATCGAGCTATGCCATAAATCGCAACCATCTGGGGAAGGTGGGCATGCATTCGTAACATCGAATGCGGGCAGGACTGTAGAAGACGGGACGATGCAGGCATGAACAAGACCTCGACTACCGGGATAACCCGGCGCGGGCTTCTGGCGGCCTTTGCAGCCACGGCAATTACCGCAGCTCCGACATATTCCAGCGCGGCCGGGCTTCTGCGCGGCAGCGGCGACATCCGCCGCATCCGCATGTATTCCGGGCGCACCGGCGAACGGATCGACATGGTCTACTGGATCGAGGGCGACTACATCAAGGACGCCCTGAAGGAGATCAACCACTTCATGCGCGACTGGCGCACGGACGGGTCGACCCGGATCGACACGCGCACCATCGACATCATGGCGGCGGCGCACAACCTGCTGGATGTGAACGAACCCTACATGCTGCTCTCGGGCTATCGCAGCCCCGAAACCAATGCGATGCTGCGCACCCGGTCGCGCGGCGTGGCGCGCAATTCGCTGCACATGCGCGGCCAGGCGGCCGACCTGCGGCTGGCGTCGCGCTCGGTCAGCCAGGTGGCGAAGGCGGCCATTGCCTGCCGCGCGGGCGGCGTGGGCAAGTATTCGCGCTCGAACTTCGTGCACATGGATTGCGGCGACGTGCGCAGCTGGGGCGGCTGATCGTCGTCCGACCCGAACGCCAGCTTCCCAGGGGCCCCGCCAGGCGGGGTCTTTTTTTTGCGCGCGCGCGCCCCGAGAGAAAGGCCAGGCACAAGGCCCGGCCTTTCGGTCACTCAGGCCCCAGGAAATTGAGGCCCTGGGTAATTCAGGCCTTGCGGCGGCGCTGCGCGATCATTCCGCCGAGCGCCGTCAGCAGCAGCAGCCCCGCGGCTGGCAGCGGCACCGACGCGGGAGGGTTGCCGATCGTCCAGGTGATCGTGTCGGCGCTGGCCAAGGTGTAGACGACGTTGCCGGGGTTCAGGCCCAGCGAGGCCAGGCTCTGGTCCACGAACCGCATCCGCCCGAAGATGGGAGCGCCCGAGACATAATCCTCGGGAAGGCCCAGCTCGTGCCCGGAGACGCCGAAGTTATCTCCCGACCCTTCGACAATCAGCGGATAGATCGGCCCGCCGTCCCCCGCGAGTCCCACGACCGACGTGAACACGCCGCCATTCACATAGGCGTGGCGGCCATCGATGTTCACGATGATGTTGGCGTTCGCCAGCACGTCCCGGAGAAAGAATTCGCCGGAGTTTTTCAGGGAGGTTCCCGTCGTATCCAGCGACCCGGAATATTGCACCCGGACGTCCGGGCCGTCCTCCCATGTGTAGATCACCACAGCGGCCTGAGCGGCGGATGCAATGGCCAGGAGCGCGGCCAGCGCCGCGCCAAAACGGAAAAACCTCATGAAGCACCCCCACGG
>SBFT01000097.1 GCA_006227805.1 Paracoccaceae bacterium | reverse complement strand
TCAGGGCTGGACCGCGATGACCGACGATCAGGCCCTGGCGTTCCTGCTCGCCATGTCCGAAATGCCCCTGCTGACGCCGGGCGAATGGACCCAGATCGCCATTGCCGATCCCGACGGCACGCTGATCGGCGACATGGGCCTGCGTCAATCCGAAGACGGCGCGACGGTCGAATTGGGCATCACCCTGTCCCGCGCCCGGCAAGGGCAGGGGCTGGCGACGGATGCCATGCGCCAGGCCATCGCGCTGATCTGGGACGCGACAGGTCCGCAGGCAATCCGCACCTGGGCGGATGTGCGCAACACGCGCTCAGTCGCGCTCTGCCATCGCCTGGGGCTGACCCATCTGGGGACCGAGACCAATGGCGGCGTCACGGAAGAGGCCTTCATCCTGCATCGTCCCGGCCTCGGTTAACCCCTTCTTCACCATGCCTGCGCCAGACTGGGCGCATGACACAGACCCGCGCCTTTCACGAAGCCCCCCTGTCCCTTTTCGACGCGGATGAAGCGGTGTCGCTTCCCCTCGCCCAGGGTGGAAAGCTGCCCTCCTACATCGCCGATCACCGCAAGCGGCTGCGCGCGCGCTTCCGCGACGGCGGGGCGCAGGCGATGCCGGATTACGAACTCCTCGAACTGGTCCTCTTCCGCGCGATCCCGCGGCAGGACGTGAAGCCGCTGGCGCGCGCCCTGATCGACAGGTTCGGCGATTTCAACCGCGTAGTCAGCGCGCCGGTCCCGCGCCTGATGGACGTGGCCGGCGTGGGCGAGGCCGTGGTCACCGAGTTGAAGATCGTCGAGGCCGCGGCCCAGCGCATGGCCCGCGCGCGCATCCTGCAGGCGCATGTGATCTCGAGCTGGGACGCGGTTCTGGATTACTGCCATACGACCATGGCGCATCGCGAAACAGAACAGTTCCGGGTCCTGTTCCTCGACCGCAAGAACGTGCTGATCGCGGATGAGGAACAGGCGAAAGGCACCGTCGATCACGTCCCCGTCTACCCGCGCGAAATCGCCAAGCGCGCGCTGGAGCTGAACGCCTCGGCCCTGATCCTGGTGCACAACCACCCCTCGGGCGATCCCACGCCAAGCCAGTCGGACATCGACATGACGGCGCAGGTTCAGGCGGCCTGCCAGGCGCTGGGCCTGACGTTGCATGACCACCTGATCGTGGGCCGGTCGCGCGAACTCAGCTTCCGGTCAGCGGGGTATCTCGCTTCGTGAAGAAACGGTAGATCCGCCGCCGCAAGCCGTTGATTGCCTTGGGACGCGCAGACGTCCCGTCCCGGGACGCTATCTCAGCCAGACCTCGACCCGCCGGTTCACCTGCCGCCCCCATTCGGTATCGTCGCAGGCCATCGGCATCGCCTCTCCATAGGCGGCGACCTCGAGAGTCACGCGGTCCGGCGTGACGGTCTCGGCCGCCTCCTGCACCGCCGTCCGCACCGCCTCGGCGCGCCGACGCGCAATTTCCAGGTTGGCGACCGCGGGTCCTTCCCCGTCCGAAAACCCGACGAAGGTGATCGTGCGCGCATCATAGACGCCCGCCTCGATCGCCCGGGCCAGCTGTTCCACGTTCGACCGCGACTGGGCGTCGAGGCGGGACGACCCGGTCTCGAACCGGAACGATGTCGTCAGGCGCTCCTTCTTGCGCAGGCTGCCGATCATCCGCTGCACCTCGTCGAGCGTGATCTCGGGGCCCGCGACGGAAATCGCGTTAGCCAGCCGGTCGCCCTGCTGATCGACCGGGATCGCCTCGGGCGCCTGGTCGACGAAGCCGGCACGCCGGATCACGATCTGCGCCGCGGGACCGCGGGTATAGGCCAGGAATTCCCGCGCCAGCATCGGCAGACGCCGGGCGGGCAGATAGAGGAACATGGGCGAGGTCAGGGGATAGTCTTCGGTCTTGATCCCGCGCCGGGTCGCGGCCAGGGAAAAGCCGCAGCTGCCGGTCAGCGTCAGCATTCGCGCACTGCCGATCTCGGCAAAGCTCGCCAGGCCCAGCGCGAAAGGATCGGTGACGACGCTGCGGGGCAGATCGCTGGTGATGCGGTGACGGATCACCTGGGGTGACAGGGTCAGGCCGGCTGGGGACAGAAGCAGGTCCTCGGCCGCCTGCGCCAGGCCCGACCCGCCATCCGGCAGATGCAGGGCGATCGGCGCATCCGGGCCGCCCAGGTCCTGCCAGTTGGTGATCTGCCCCGCGAAGGCCTGCGCCAGTTGCAGGGTCGAGATCGACTTGACCGGATTGCCCGCCGCCACGATGGGGACCATCGCGTCCAGCGCCAGGACCCGGCTGCGGTTCGGTCCCGTCATGTCGCCCATCCCGGCCTCTTCCGCGCGCTGGCGTTCCTCGGGCCGGATCTCCCGCAGGGCCATGACGACGTCGGCCTCATCCGCCAGAAGATCGGCGAAACCTTCGTCGGTGGTCGTGACCCGGAAGACGAAGTGGCCTTCGAGCCGGCCCGTTTCCCCGTTGCTGAGCAGGTAGGCAAACCGGGTCTCGTCGATATCCTCGCGCGTGACGGAATAGCCATTGCGCAGGGCAAAGCCTTCCAGGAGGGCGGGCATCAGGACTTCGCCGATCGTGGACGAGCCCGAGAAATCCACCTCGGCCACGAAATCCGTCAGGCTGGGACAGCCCGGGCCCTCGCAGGTCACGCCCGAACCGTCGATCGTCAACTCGCCATAGATCGTGTCGACGCGGTAGAACTCGCCGTCGAAGCCCAACAGCGTTCCCGAAATCTCGACCCCGCCATCGCGCGAAGACAGCGTGACATCCTGCGCGACCGCCTCGGCGCCAGCCAGGGCAAAGAAAAGTGCGGCGAGAAGCGCCGCACGTCTGTTTCGGAACATGAAGGCCTGTTCGTTCTGCAAGTTACCTTGCGGCGATTTTCAGGTCATCCATGAGATTATTCAACACCAGAAAATCGCCCGAGGCGTCGCATCCCGGCATGGTCAGCGCCAGATCGCGCGTGCGCAGCCGACCGTCGGCCTGCACTTCAAGGGATTGGGCCTCGACCTCGCGCCCGCAATTGGCGGCGGTCACTTCCGCTTCGACGGTCAGGTCGATGATGCCCGCCCGCGTCGCGGTGGCGGTCGGGAAAGTGTAGACCTGCGCCATGAGCGGCGCGAGCGCATCCGATCGGCCAAGCGTGGTCAGGAAACCGCCATCACCCCGGGCCGCCACCGTCAGATCGCGCGAGGACCCGGCCCAGACATGACCTTCGGCATCGTAATCGGCGCCGAATTCGCGGGCATGAACCTGCAAGCCGAGATCTCCGGCCCATTGCAGGACAACCCGATCATAAGACGCCAGCGAGGCGACCTCGGCGGTGGCGACAGCGCCTTCGCCATTGGCGAATTCGACGATGAAGACCGCGTTCTGGGACAGGGCGGGGATCAGGATGTCGAGCCCGCCTTCGGCGTCGGTGATGTCCGAGAACATCATGCCGCTGTGATGGATGACCACCCGTTCCTCGGCCAGACAGGGCGCGGACACATCCAGACGCACCATCGCGCCGGCCTCGGCCACGGCATCGGCATCGACCGTGCAGGTCAGCGCGGGCGCGGACTCGGCCGGCAGGTTCGGCAACTGGTCGCCTGTCTGATCCAGGGCCGCCACGACGACATGGTCGGGCAGGGGAACGTCCGGCAGGGCCTGCGGCATGATGTCGGCCAGGCTGAGAGCGGGCGCGTCGACAAGGCTGTCCGCCACCCGGGAGGCCATCGCGCCCGGAGCGTCCAGCGGCGAGAAACCGGACTTGGCGACAGGTGCCTGTGCGGTCGCCTGTCGCACAGCCTCGGGCATGTCCCCGGACGTGCCGGACTGTCCGCCCATCTGCATGAAAAAGCCGATCCCCAGCGCGCAAAGCGCGGTGCCGCCGATCGTCGCGATGTGTTTCCTGCCGATCATGACCTACTCACCTCAGCCTGGACGGATTGTCATCCGCCTGCGAACAATATCGCGGGCGATCACGGCCATCCTGTGGCACGGAGGGGGAGTCATTGCGGCAGGATCAGGGCCCGTGCAAGGCGGGAACGGCCTGGCCTCAGGCCAGCCGTCCGTGACAATGCTTGAACTTCTTGCCGGATCCACAGGGGCACTTGTCGTTCCGTCCCGGATTGCCCCAGGTCGAGGGATCATCCTCGACAAAGCCCGGAGCCGCCGCTTCCGGCAGGGCCGCGGCGTCGGGGGCGGCGGTTTCGGCGGCCTGTAGCAACTGCTGCCTTTGCGCCGCGATCTGGGCCATCATGGCCTGCTGTTCCTCGGGGGTCAGCGGGCGGACATGGGACAGCTGCTTCGTGACGCCTTCGCGCAAGCTGTCCAGCAAGCCCTGGAACAGCTGGAAGGCTTCGTTCTTGTATTCGTTCAGCGGATCGCGCTGCGCATATCCCCGGAACGCGACGACCGAGCGCAGATGTTCCAGCGTCAGGATATGTTCGCGCCACTTGGTGTCGATCGTGTTCAGCAGGATCTGCTTCTCGATGTCGCGCATCGTTTCCACGCCGAAGGCGACGGCCTTCTTGGCCATCATCTCGTCGCTGGCCTTGACCAGGCGTTCGATCATCTGCTCGTCGTCCACGCCTTCCTCGGCCGCCCATTCGGCCGCCGGCACGTCGAGGGCCAGGATGTCCCGGACATCCTGCTGCAGACCTTCGGTGTCCCATTGTTCGGCATAGGTATTGGGCGGCATACGATGCAGGACGATATCCTCGATCACCTGGTGGCGCATGTCGTCGGCGGTCTCGGACAGGTTCTCGGCGGCCATGATCTCGCGGCGCTGGCCGAAGATCAGCTTGCGCTGTTCGTTCATCACGTCGTCGAACTTCAGGACCTGCTTGCGCATGTCGAAGTTGCGGCCTTCCACCTTGGCCTGGGCGCGTTCCAGCGACTTGTTCACCCAGGGGTGCACGATCGCTTCGCCTTCCTTCATGCCCAGGGTCTGCAGCACCTTGTCCAGGCGTTCCGATCCGAAGATGCGCATCAGGTCGTCTTCCAGCGACAGGTAGAACGCCGTGCGCCCCGGGTCGCCCTGACGGCCCGAACGGCCGCGCAGCTGGTTGTCGATGCGGCGGCTTTCGTGACGTTCCGACGCAAGGACATAGAGTCCGCCCGTTTCCAGCACCTTCTTGCGCTCATCCGCGTGTTCGGCCTCGATCCGGGCGCGCACCTCCTCGGGGTCGGCTTCCGGATCGGCGGTGATCGCTTCCAGCACCTTCATCTCGACATTGCCGCCCAGCTGAATGTCGGTGCCGCGGCCCGCCATGTTGGTTGCGATGGTTACGGCGCCCAGCTTGCCGGCTTCGGCGATGATCTTGGCTTCTTCCTCGTGATAGCGCGCGTTCAGGACGTTGTGTTCGATGCCGGCCTGTTTCAGAAGCGCGCTCAGCATCTCGGATTTCTCGATCGAGGTCGTGCCGACCAGAACCGGCTGGCCGCGATCATGGGCCTTCTTGATCTCGTCGATCATGGCCTGGTATTTCTCGGCGGCGGTGCGGAAGACCTTGTCGTCCTCGTCCACGCGCGCGATGGGCATGTGGGTCGGCACCTCGACCACGCCCAGACCATAGATTTCCTGGAATTCCTCGCGCTCGGTCGCCGCGGTGCCGGTCATGCCGGCCAGTTTCTCATAGAGGCGGAAGAAGTTCTGATAGGTCACGCTGGCCAGCGTCACGTTCTCGGGCTGGATCGCGACGCCTTCCTTCGCTTCGATCGCCTGATGCAGACCCTCGGACAGGCGGCGACCGGTCATCATGCGGCCAGTGAATTCGTCGATCAGGACAACCTCGCCGTTGCGGACGATGTAATCCTTGTCCTTCTGGAACAGCTTGTGGGCGCGCAGGCCCTGGTTCACGTGGTGAACGATGGTCGTGCTTTCGGGGTCGTAAAGCGACTGGTCCTCGGGCAGGAGGCCCGCTTCGTGCAACCTGGCTTCCAGGAATTCGTTGCCTTCGTCGGTGAAGGACACCTGGCGGGATTTCTCGTCGACTTCATAATGCTCGGGGGCCAGGGTCGGAATGACCTTGTCGATCGAGACGTAAAGCTCGCTGCGGTCCTGCGCCGGGCCCGAGATGATCAGCGGCGTGCGCGCCTCGTCCACGAGGATCGAGTCGACCTCGTCCACGATGGCGAAGAAGTGATCCTTCTGGAACAGCTGGTCCAGTTCGGACTTCATGTTGTCGCGCAGGTAGTCGAAGCCGTATTCGTTGTTGGTGCCATAGACGATGTTGCAGGAATAGGCGCGCAGCTTGTTTTCCGGGCCCATGCCGGAAAAGACGAACCCCGTCGTCATGCCCAGCGCGGCGAAGACCTTGCCCATCCATTCGCTGTCGCGCTTGGCCAGGTAGTCGTTGACGGTGACGATATGCACCGACTTGCCGGTCAGGGCGTTCAGGTAGGCGGGGAAGGTGGCGACGAGGGTCTTGCCCTCGCCCGTCTTCATCTCGGCGATGTTGCCCTGGTGGAGGAAGATGCCGCCCATCAGCTGCACGTCGAAGGCGCGCAGTCCCAGGGCCCGCTTGGCGGCTTCCCGGCAATTGGCGAAGGCTTCGGGCAACAGGGCGTCCAGGCTCTCGCCATTGGCGTGGCGCTGGCGCAATTCCTCGGTCTTGTCCTTGAGGCCCTGGTCGGACAGCGCCTCGAACTGGGGTTCCAGCGCGTTGATCTTTTCGATCGTCGCCCGGGTGGCCTTGACCTTGCGATCGTTCGGCGTGCCAAACACCTTCTTGGCGAGTGTTCCGAGTCCCAGCATGTCAACTCCAGCGGATAAGCGACTTGGTGCCCGGGCCAGTCTTGCCCGCCCCGCACGCAACCCGTAGATACGTCGGTAGAAGACGGCCCTGCCCAGGCCTGTCACGCGATGTAAGGGGCAGGGCAAACAGTGTCAACGCCGCGCCCGGGTGCGGCCCATGCCAACAGGATGAATTCATGCGCAAACCAGTCACTTTCCTGACCGCCCTGGCGGTATCCGGCCTGCTGGCCCTGCCGATGGCGCGGGCCGAGGATGCGCCGGGCGCCGACACGGTCGTGGCCACGGTGAACGGAACGCAGATCACGCTGGGTCACATGATCGTCGCGTTCTCGACCCTGCCCGAGCAGTATCAGCAACTGCCCGCCGATGTCCTGTTCCCGGGCATCCTGAACCAGCTGATCCAGCAGGAAGCCCTGGCCCAGGCCCTGACGCGCGAACCCGGCCGCGCCGTGCAACTATCGCTGGAGAACGAGCGCCGGTCGCTGACCGCCGCCGAACACATCGAGGACGTGATGGCCGGAGCCGCGACCGAAGAGGCGATCCAGGCCGCCTATGACGCGCTTTACGCCGACGGCACGGCGGGCGACGAATACAATGCCGCCCATATCCTGATCGAAACCGAGGAAGAGGCGAAGGCGATCATCGCGGAACTGGAGGGTGGCGCGGATTTCACCGAACTGGCCAAGGCCAGGTCCACAGGTCCCTCGGGCCCCAATGGCGGCGAACTGGGCTGGTTCCGGGCCGGGCAGATGGTGCCGGATTTCGAGGCGGCCGTCATCGCGCTGGAACCCGGCGCGATCTCGGGGCCGGTGCAGACGCAATTCGGCTGGCACGTGATCCGGCTGAACGAGGTCCGCAAGGCCGAAGCGCCCGCGCTGGAAACGGTGCGGGACGAACTGGCGCTGACGATCCAGCGCGAAGCCGTCCAGGCCCGCATCGACGAACTGACCGCCGCCGCGACGGTGGAAAGGCCCGGTCTGGACGGGATCGACCCCACCGTCATCAGCAACTTCGATCTCCTGAGGAACTGAATCTTGGCCAAGATCACCAAAGTCTCTCCGCTGGCGCCCGCGGCTTTCCCGGACCTGCCGGTGATCGGCGGCGTCACCTTCGCCACCGCGGAAGCGGGCGTCCGGTATGCCGGGCGCACCGACGTGATGCTGGCGCTGCTCCAGCCCGGAACCACGATGGCGGGGGCGTTCACGCGGTCGCTGACGCGGTCGGCCAATGTGCTGGATTGCGAGGCCAAGATCGGCGGAACCGGAACCGAGGGCGCCGCGATCATCGTCAATTCGGGCAATTCCAACGCCTTCACGGGCCGCGCGGGCGAAACATCCGTCCGCACGATCTGTGAGGCGGTGGCGAAGGCCACGGGCATTCCCGCCGGGCGCGTCTTCACCTCGTCGACCGGGGTGATCGGCGAGAAACTGCCCCATGAACGGATCGTCGCCAGGATCCCGGACCTGGTTCGCAACCAGGACGCCTCGGCGCTGGAGAAGGCCGCGCGCGCGATCATGACGACGGACACGTTCCCGAAGGGATCGGCCCGGACGATCCGGATCGGCGGCAAGGAGGTCAACATCGCCGGCATCGCCAAGGGATCCGGCATGATCGCGCCCGACATGGCGACGATGCTGGTCTACATATTCACCGATGCCAGGGTGGAACAGGCAGCACTTCAGGCCCTGGTGACACGGCTGACCGACGCCACCTTCAACTGCATCACGGTGGACAGCGACACGTCCACCTCGGACACGCTGCTTGTGGGGGCGACCGGGGCTTCGGGCGCGGATGCAACCGGCAACCCCGAGTTCGAGGAGGCCCTGCACGCGGTGATGCTGGACCTGGCGCACCAGGTGGTGCGCGACGGCGAGGGCGCAACCAAGTTCGTCGAGATCCGGATCACCGGGGCCGCCAGCGACGCCGAGGCCCGGACCCACGGCATGTCGATCGCCAATTCTCCGCTGGTCAAGACAGCCATAGCGGGAGAAGACCCGAACTGGGGCCGGATCGTCATGGCGATCGGCAAGTCAGGCGCTTCCGCGGACCGGGACAAGCTGTCGATCCGCTTCGGCGACGTTCTGGTGGCCGAGCGCGGCTGGGTCGCGCCCGCCTATCGCGAAGCCGATGGCGCCGCGCACATGAAGGGCCAGAACCTGCTGATCAGTGTCGATCTGGGGATTGGCAACGGAAAGGCCACGGTCTGGACCTGCGACCTGACCCATGACTACATCGCGATCAACGCGGATTACCGGTCTTGAGAATCGTTCTGGTTTCGGCCGTTGCCCTGATCGACCCGGAGGGCCGGGTCCTTCTGGCGCAGCGCCCGGAAGGCAAGTCGATGGCGGGCCTGTGGGAGTTTCCGGGCGGCAAGGTCGAGGCGGGCGAGACCCCCGAGGCCGCCCTGATCCGCGAACTGCACGAGGAACTGGGCATCGACACCTGGGCGTCCTGCCTGGCGCCCCTGACCTTCGCCAGTCATTCCTATGACGATTTCCACCTTCTGATGCCGCTGTTCGCCTGCCGGAAATGGAAGGGCACGCCGATGTCGCGGGAAGGCCAGGCGCTGAAATGGGTGCGGGCGGCAGACCTGCGGAATTATCCGATGCCGCCTGCGGACGTGCCCCTGATCCCGATCCTGCGGGACTGGCTGTAAACGAAAGAGGGCGGCCAGAGAGGCCGCCCTTTCAAACCCTGCGATGCGGATCAGGCCAGCTTGCGCTCGACCTCCTCGCGCTCGAAGATCTCGATCACGTCGCCCTGGCGGATGTCGTCGTAATTCTCGAACGCCATGCCGCATTCCTGGCCCGACTGGACCTCGTTCACTTCGTCCTTGAAGCGTTTCAGGGTCTTCAGCGTGCCCTCGTGGACGACGACATCGTCGCGCAGCAGACGCACGCCCGCCGACCGCCGCGCCACGCCTTCGGTGACAAGGCAGCCCGCCACCTTGCCGACGCCCGAGACCTTGAAGACCTCCTTGATCGAGGCATAGCCGATGAACTTCTCGCGGATCTCGGCCGACAGAAGGCCGCTGGCCGCCGCTTTCACGTCATCCACCAGGTCATAGATCACGCTGTAATAGCGGATCTCGACACCCTTCTGGTTGGCGCTGTTGCGCGCGCTGGCATTGGCCCGGACGTTGAAGCCCAGGATCGGCGCGCCGGAGGCTTCGGCCAGGCCCACATCGGTCTCGGTGATCGCACCGACGCCGAAATGCAGCACGCGGACGCGCACTTCCTCGTTGCCGATCTTCTCCATCGCCTGAACGATGGCTTCGGCGGACCCCTGCACGTCGGCCTTCACCAGGATCGGCAATTCGCTGACGCTTTCATCCGCCTTGGCCTTGGCCATCAGCTGATCCAGCGTCGCGGCGGCACCGGCGGCGGCGCGCTTGTCCTTGGCCACCTGGGCACGGTAGCTGGCGATCTCGCGCGCCTGCGCCTCGGTTTCGACGACGTTCAGCACGTCGCCCGCTTCGGGCGTGCCGTTCAGGCCCAGAACCTCGACCGGGACCGAAGGACCGGCTTCCTTGACGCGTTCGCCCTGGTCGTTCTCCATCGCGCGGACCTTGCCCCATTGCTCGCCCACGACGAAGATGTCGCCCTGGCGCAGGGTGCCGTTCTGCACGAGAACCGTCGCCACGGGGCCACGGCCCACATCGAGTTGCGCCTCGATCACGGCGCCGCTGGCGGCGCGGTCGGGGTTGGCCTTCAGCTCCAGGATCTCGGATTGCAGCGCGATCGCTTCCAGCAGGTCGTCAAGCCCCTGGCCGGTCACGGCCGAGACCTCGACATCCTGCACTTCGCCCGACATCTTCTCGACCACGACTTCGTGCTGCAGAAGGTCGGTGCGCACCTTGTCCGGCTTGGCCGAAGGTTTGTCGATCTTGTTGATCGCGACGATCATCGGGACCTTGGCGGCCTTGGCGTGATTGATGGCCTCGACCGTCTGCGGCATCACGGCGTCGTCCGCCGCGACCACGAGGACAACGATATCCGTCACCTGCGCTCCGCGGGACCGCATCGAGGTGAAGGCGGCGTGGCCCGGCGTGTCCAGGAACGTCAGCACGTCGCCGCGCTTGGTCGTCACCTGGTAGGCGCCGATATGCTGGGTGATGCCGCCGGCTTCGCCCTGCGTCACGTTGGTGTTGCGGATCGCGTCCAGAAGCGAGGTCTTGCCGTGGTCGACGTGGCCCATGATCGTGATGACCGGAGGACGCGGCCGCAGATCGCTTTCGTCGTCTTCGGAGGTCTTGATCACGTCCTCGACGTCGCTGTCCGACACGCGGACGACGTTGTGGCCGAATTCCTCGATGATCAGTTCCGCGGTATCGGCGTCGATGGTCTGGTTCTGCGTGACCATCATGCCCATCTGCATCAGCGCCTTGACGACGTCGCCGACGCGCTCGGCCATGCGGTTCGCCAGTTCCGAGACCACGATGGCCTCGGGCAGCTTGACCTCGCGCACGATCTTCTCGCGCTCGACCATGCCGCCCATCGCCTTCTGGCGGGCGCGCTCCTGCTTGCGCTTCATCGCGGCCATCGAGCGTTGGCGCCCGCCTTCGCCCGACAGCGCCTCGTTCAGGGTCAGCTTGCCCGCGCGGCGGCCGCTGTCATCGCGCGCGACCTTGACGCTGCGCCCGCGTTCCTCGCGTTCGCGGTCGGTCTTGCGCATCTGCTGCTGCGCAGCTGCGGGCGCGGGCTTGGCCGCGTCGCGCGCGACAGGCGCGGCCTCCGCCGGAGCGGCCGGCGCGGGTTTGCGCGCCTCGGTCTCGGCCTCGCGGCGCTGACGGTCCTCTTCTTCCTTGGCCTTCAGCGCCTCTTCGCGCTCGCGCTCCTCGCGCTCCTTGGCCTCGGCCTCGGCGCGGCGGCGTTCCCGCTCCTCGGCGCGCTGACGCTCTTCCTCTTCGCGGCGGACGGCGTCCTCGGCCTCCTGGGCCTTGGCGGCGGCCAGCGCCTTCATCCGGCGTTCGAGTTCGGCGTCGGAAATCCCGGCCGGGCGCTTGGACGGATCGCTCGCGGGGCTGCCTGCGCCACCGCCCGGCACGCCCGGCTTGGACGCGCCCGGTTTCGGCACGACAACGCGCTTGCGCTTGGTCTCGACCACGACATTCTTGGTGCGACCGTGGCTGAAACTCTGTTTCACATTCCCCGGACGCGCACCTGCGCCGCGCAGACCCAACGTCTTCTTGCCGTCACTATCGCTCATTCAGCCTTTTTTCCTTCCCGGCGGACTTGCCGCCGTCGTCCATCTGACGCAGGCCTTTCAGCCTTTGCGCTTCCTCTACAACACGTTGCCCGAGTCCACCAGAGGCGAGGGCCGCATGTATCACAGTTTCACGGCCAAAGGCCATGCCCAGCTCGTCCGCCGTCAGCCAGCCGATGTATCGGCCCCTGTAGGGCGTGTTCAGCTTCGACTTGCCCCGGCCCGATCCATCGCAGGCCTGCAGCAGGACGCGGGCCTTTTCCTTGTCCAGCCAGTCCTTCGTCTTCTCATAGCCCGCGACGGCATCGCCCGACTTGCGGGCCAGGCTGATCAGCTCGACCACATGGCGCAACAGCAGCCGTTCAACCGTCTCGACCAGGCCATCGGGCACGGTCACCGCCTGCTTCAGACCGCGCGCGAACAGGCCCTTGGCCACGGCCTTTTCCAGTGCGGCGCGGTCGGCGGTGACATAGACGCCCCGGCCCGGCAGCTTGCCGCGCAGATCGGGGACCAGCTGACCATCCGGGCCCGCCACGAAGCGGATCAGCCCGGCCTTGGGCTGAACCTCACCCGTGACGATGCAGCGCCTCTCGGCGCCATCCGTCCGGTCATCCTGGGCGCCGCCGCGTCCCATGCCGCCATCCCGGGGCCCGCGATCAGGCCCCGGTCTCCTCGGTGTCCTCGTCGTCGGCGTCCTCGTCCGAAGCCAGGTCGGCCGGATCGACCCAGCCCAGCAGGATGCGGGCGGTCATCACCAGGTGCTGGGCTTCCTCCAGCGAAACGTCGAAGGGTTCGAGGATTCCGTCGTCCTTCTTGCGTTCGCCGTTCTCGGTGGTCCAGCCGCCGGCCAGCTCCCAGTCGGCGCAGGTGGCGAAGTCTTCCAGCGTCTTGACGCCATCCTTCGCCAGCGCCTCGATCATCTGGGGTGTCAGGCCATCGAATTCAATGAGGCTGTCTTCCGCGCCCAGTTCCCGTGCGGCTTCCAGCGCCTTGCGGTTCTGCTCTTCCAGGTAGTCGCGGGCGCGTGCCTGCAGTTCCTGCGCGGTGCCTTCGTCGACACCGTCGATGACCAGCAGTTCGTCCTGTTCGACATAGGCCACTTCTTCCAGGTTGGTGAACCCTTCAGACACCAGCAGCTGGGCGAAGAACTCGTCCAGGTCCAGCGTTTCCATGAACAGCTTGGTGCGTTCCTCGAACTCGGCCTGGCGGCGCTTGGATTCCTCTTCCTCGGTCATGATGTCGATGTCGAGGCCGGTCAGCTGCGACGCCAAGCGCACATTCTGGCCGCGGCGCCCGATGGCGAGGCTCAGCTGCTCCTCGGGGACGACGACCTCGATCTTGCCGGCTTCCTCGTCCAGGACCACCTTGGTAACTTCGGCCGGTTGCAGCGCATTGACCAGGAAGGTCGGCATGTCTTCCGACCACGGAATGATGTCGATCTTCTCGCCCTGCAATTCGTTCACGACCGCCTGAACGCGGCTGCCGCGCATACCCACGCAGGCGCCCACGGGATCGATCGAGTTGTCATAGCTGATCACGGCGATCTTGGCGCGCGATCCTGGATCGCGGGCGACGGCCTTGATCTCGATGATGCCGTCGTAGATCTCGGGCACTTCCATCTTGAACAGCGCGGCCATGAATTCCGGCGCGGTGCGCGACAGGAAGATCTGCGGGCCGCGCGGCTCGCGGCGCACGTCCTTGATGAAGACGCGGATCCGGTCGCCGGGGCGATAGCTTTCGCGGCCGATCTTCTCGTTCCGGCGCAGGACGGCTTCGCCCGCACCCACGTCGACGATGACGTTGCCGTATTCCTCGCGCTTGACGACACCATTGATGATGGTGCCCGCGCGGTCCTTGAATTCCTCGTACTGACGCTCGCGCTCGGCCTCGCGGACCTTCTGCAGGATCACCTGCTTGGCCGACTGCGCGGCGATCCGGCCCATGTCGACGGGGGGCACCTCTTCCGCGAAGACGTCTCCGACCTTGGGATCGTCCATGTATTGCCGGGCCTGCTGGACGGTCATCTCGGCCTGGTAGTTTTCCAGCAGGTCGTCCTCGACCACGGTGCGTACACGGGTGAAGGTGGCGCGACCGGTCTTGCGGTCGATCTTCACGCGGATGTCCATTTCGCTGCCGTAACGGCTCTTCGCGGCCCGGGCGAGGCTTTCCTCCATCGCCTCGATGACCAGACCGGGGTCGATCATCTTCTCGCGCGCCACCGCCTCGGCGGTCTGCAACAGTTCCAGCTGGTTTGCAGAGGTAATTGCCATGGGTTCAGTCCTCCTGGGGAGACGTATCGGTCTCTATCTCGTCAAAAGCGTTCTCGTTCAGGACGCCGGCGTCCTTGCGGGTCTTCAACATCTCGCGGATCAGCTCGTCCGTCAGGACCAGCTTGGCGTCGGACAGCCAGTCGAAGCGCAGCCCGATCGTGCCTTCCTCGACATTCAGCAGCACCTCGTCGCCCTCGACACCTGCCAGGATGCCCCGGAACCGGCGGCGTCCGTCGATCAGCTCGGCGGTTTCCAGCTTGGCGTCATAGCCTTCGAAGGCGTCGAAATCCTTCAGGCGCGTCAGCGGGCGGTCGATGCCGGGGCTCGAGACCTCCAGCGTATAGGCGTCGATGATCGGGTCCTCGACATCCAGCACGGCCGAGACCGCGTTCGAGATCTTCGCGCAATCGTCCACCTCGATCCCGCCTTCGGGACGGTCGGCCATCACCTGCAGCAGGGGCGTCTTGCCCGACATCAGCCGGACGCGCACCAGCTCGAACCCCATGTCCTCGATGACGGGGGTGATGATCTCGGCGATCCGGCGATCCATCGCGGTCTTGGCAATCAGGTCGTTGGACATGGTTCCAGGCATAAAAAAACGGGCGCGCGGCCCGTCGATCTTGTCCGGTGGGGCTTTCGGGTTTGGACCCCGACGCGCCGCTGTTGATGCGCATATACGCAGCGGGGCGGAAAACTGCAAGCCCGGATTGGAGGCCTCAGGCCATCCACCAGCGGCGGGTCAGGCGGCCATCATCCAGCGGCGCGCGGTTGCCGACGCGGCGCGGCAGGACAACGCCCTCGCGCAGCGCCAGCTGGGCGGTTTGCGCATCCGGATGAAAGCGCAGGCCGCTTGCGCCGGCGAGGCCCGCGACCGAGGGCAGGGCCGCCACATCGACGAAGCCGTCGCGCAGGGCCTCGGCCCGGACATGCGCATCGGGGATGACGGCGACCTCGACCGAATCGAACCAACCCGATTGACCGTCGCGGTAATGCGGGCGCACGCGGTCGGCGATCATGTGGCGACCCGGCCGCAACGTGCGCAGCGCATAAGGCCCGGTTCCGAGGGGCATGTCATCGGCGTCGCGGAAAAGTGCCAGCGCAGGGTCGGACAGGCGATAAGGCAGATCGGGATCGGGCGCGCTCAGCCGAATGCGCAGGTCCGCGCCCTCGGCCAGGGCGTCGAAGCCCATCGCCTGCATCAGGCGCGCGGCCTCGGAGGCGTCGAAGGCGCTGCCGTCATGGAACCGCACGTCATCGCGCAGCGAGAAGCGCCAGGCGCTGGCCGAGGAGTCCGCGGTCCATTCCGTCGCCAGTTCGCCCCGCAGGATGCCATCGGCGCCAACCTCGGTCAGGGTGTCAAGAACCGTGCCGCGCAGCACCGCGTCGAACATCTCGCCCCGGGGAACCGCCAGGCGGAGGCGGCCGCCTTCGCGGGGCGCGGCCTGCAACGACACGCCGCTGGCCGCCAGAAGCGCGGCGGCGGCACCCGACGTGAACAGCGCACGGCGATCGACAAGGCGCGACATGTCTCAGCCCACCTCTTCGGCGATCTGGTCCATGACGCGGACCAGTTCGGCGCTGATGCCGGGTTCGGACAGGGCATGGCCCGCGTTGCGCACCATCTTCAGGTCGCAGCCGGGCCAGGCTTCGGCCAGTTTCCAGGCCGAGGACGGCGGGCAGATCATGTCATAGCGTCCCTGGACGATGACGCCGGGAATATGCGCGATCCGGCCCATATGCGCCAGGATCTGGCCATCGAACTCGAGAAAACCGCCATTGATGAAATAGTGATTCTCGAGCCGCGCGAAGGCCCGGGCATAGTCGCCGGGGCTTTCGCCGGACCCGCCGTTCGAATGGATCGAGGCCAGCGCGTTCTCCCAGGCCGACCAGGCGCGCGCGAAACGGATCTCCTTGGACAGGTCGCCACAGAACAGCCGGCGGTTGTAGGCGCCGATCAGGTCGTGACGCTCATCCTCGGGGATGATCGAGGCGAATCGCGACCAGGTCTCGGGCCAGAACTTGCCCGCCCCGCCGCCGTAGAACCAGTCGAGCTCGGCCTTGGTCATCAGGAAGACGCCGCGCAGGATCATGCGCATCACCCGGTCGGGATGTTCCTGCGCATAGACCAGCGCCAGCGTCGCGCCCCAGCTGCCGCCGAAGACGCACCAGGCATCGATGTCCAGCGCCCGGCGGATGCGCTCGATGTCGTCGACCAGGTGCCAGGTGGTGTTGTGGGTGACCGCGGCATGGGGCCGCGACCGGCCGCAGCCGCGCTGATCGAAAAGGACAACGCGATAGAACCGCGGATCGAAATAGCGCCGCATCGCCGGGCTGCAGCCCCCGCCGGGTCCGCCATGCAGGACGACGACGGGAATCCCGTTGGGGTTGCCGCATTGCTCGACATAGACCTGGTGGCCTTGCCCGACATCCATCATCCGCTGATCGAAGGGATCGATCGGCGGGTAGAGGTATTGGACAGCGTGCTTTTCGTCCGGGTATTTGTCCATCACTGGCCTATATAGGTGGCGCAGGCCACAAGATCACATGGAGAGGCAAATGCAAGCGGAACGCACCACGGTGGATCCTTCCGAAATCGCCAAGTTCGAGGCGATGGCAGCCGAATGGTGGGACCCCCAGGGCAAGTTCAAGCCGTTGCACATGCTGAACCCATGCCGTCTGGACTATATCACGTCACAGATCGCAGGAGAATTCGAACGTGACCTTGCGGCACCGAAACCTTTTGTAGGACTTCGGATCCTCGATATCGGCTGTGGCGGGGGTTTGCTCTGCGAACCCATGGCGCGGCTGGGCGCCGATGTGGTGGGCGCCGATGCCGCCGCGCGCAACATCCCCGTGGCGCAGGTTCACGCCCGCCAATCGGGGCTGGAGATCGATTACCGCCACACCACCGCCGAAGACATGGCCGCCGCGGGCGAGCAGTTCGATATCGTCCTGAACATGGAGGTGGTCGAGCATGTCGCCGACCCCCTGGCCTATCTGACGGCCTGCCGGCAGCTGCTGAAACCGGGCGGGCTGCATCTCTGCTCGACGATCAACCGCAACGCAAAAAGCTACATGATGGCGATCGTCGGTGCGGAATACGTGATGCGCTGGCTGCCCAAGGGCACCCATGAATGGTCGAAGTTCATCACGCCGGACGAATTGTTCGACCTGATGCGCCAGGCCGGGCTGAACCCGGTGGACCGCAAGGGCTATGTCTTCAACCCCGTCACCTGGTCCTGGTCGATCTCGGACCGGGATCTCAGCGTCAACTACGTCACGGCGGCCGTCAAACCCGCCTAGTCCAGGCTTTCCAGACGCCGCCGCAGATCGCGCAGGACCGGGGTCACGCTGCGCACCTTGTCGGTGCCGACATCCGAGACCACGCGGTTGATCACCGGCGCGATGGCCGAGATCGCCTGTTCCCGCGCCCGTTTGCCCGCCGGGCTGATCGAGACCATCTTGCGCCGCGCATCGTCCCAATCGGGGCGGATATGGATGTATCCCGCCCATTCCAGCCGCGACAGGGTGTTGGTCATGGCGCCGCGCGTGACATGAAAGACCTTGGCCAGTTGCGCAGGCGTGCGCTCGTCCGCGACGAAGGCCAGATGGTTCAGCACCGAGAAATGCGAGATTTCCATGCCCTTCGGCAGAACCTTGGTCAGCCGGTTCCGCAACAGCTGGTCGGCTGTCAACAACTCGCTGAACAGGGTCACGGCCAAGGGGCCTGCGTCATCACTCATCAGGTCCGTCGAATGCTCTCACATGGGTCAGGGACGGCACCTTGCCGCGCGCCTCGCCCACAGACTTAGCATCCATGTCGAAAATGTGAACGCCTGGCGCCGTGCCCGCGTCAATCAGGACCTCGCCCCAGGGCGACACCGCCAGGCTGTGCCCATGCGTGCGGCGGGCGCGCCCCTGCGTCGTGTCGTGGGTGCCGGTCTGGGCCGGGGCAAGCACGAAACATCCCGTCTCGATGGCGCGGGCACGCAGCAGGGGTTCCCAATGCGCCGCCCCGGTGACGGGCGAGAACGCCGCCGGAACACTCAGAACTGTCGCACCCGCCTGGGCCAGACGCTGATACAGATGGGGAAAGCGCAGGTCGTAGCAGATGGTCAGGCCCAGCCGGAATTCCCCGATATCGGCCAGGACCGCCCGGTCGCCCGGCCGGAAGCCCGCCGATTCGCGATAGGTCTCCTCGGGCGAGACCTGGACATCGAACATGTGGATCTTGTCATAGCGCGCCCGGATCGCGCCGTCCGGACCGATCAGGAAGGACCGGTTGGCGAAGCGCCCGTCGGGATCGTCGGTCCTGAGCGCCAGCGATCCGATGACCAGCCAGATCCCCAGCTCCGCCGCCTGCGCGCGCAGACCGGCCAGGGTGATGTCCTCGTCCTCGGGCTGAAGCACCTCGATCTGGCGGTCGCGGCTGCCCGACACGCAGTTGGTCACCTCGGGCGTCAGGACCAGCCGCGCGCCCCTGTCGGCGGCTTCGGCGATCAGGCCCCGCGTCACGGCCAGGTTCGCGACCGGATCGTCCGACGAGGTCAGCTGGATCAGCGCGGTCCGCATCACGCGGCCAGAAGTCCGTCCAGCTTGCCGGCCCGATCGAGGGCGTAGAGGTCGTCGCAGCCGCCCACATGGGTGTCCCCGATGAAGATCTGCGGGACGGTATGGCGGCCATGGGCGCGCGACATCATCTCGGACCGGCGATCGGGATGCTGGCCCAGGTCTATCTCGGTATAGGTGACGCCTTTCTGCTGCAGCAGCCGCTTGGCGGCATGGCAGAACCCGCAAAGCGGCGCGGTATAGATTTCGACGGCTTTCATGGCGTGGTCTTCCCCCGATCTCGCGAAGTCGCTGTTCGGCTCGAAATCTATGCGTCTTTCGCGACCCGCGCCAGAGTGAGCACGAAAACATCCCCGCTGCCCGCCTGCCGCAGGGCGTCGGTGGCCGCCGCCAGCGTGGCACCCGAGGTCATGACGTCATCGACCAGAAGAACCGGTTTTCCCGCAACCCGCCTGTGTCGGCCCGGGTGGACCCTGATCGCGTCGTGCAGTTCATCGAAGCGTTCGGACACGCTGCGATGGTCCAGCGACCGGGTCCGGCGGGGACGGCTCAGCAGGTCGGGGCAATGGGCAAGGCCGACGTGGCGCGCCACCGCATCGGCCAGCAGCGCCGACTGGTTGAAACCGCGCCGGAAGAGACGCGACCAATGCAGGGGCACGGGCGCGACGATCATGTCGGGCCGGACCAGATCGGCGCCCGCACGCGCCATCCAGAGCGCGGCGGGGCGCGCGATCTCCGTGCGCTGCCCGTGTTTCAGCGCCATGACCAGTCGGCGGGCCAGATCGCGATACATCAGGACCGACCGGCCCTGGGACCATGGGCGCGGCCTGCGCAGGCAATCATCGCAGTGGACGGGCCCGCCGCCACCCTGACCCGGCAATTGCACGCCGCAGGCATCGCAGGACAGCCCCGTGATGAAGGGCGTATCCCGCCAGCAGGGGCCACAAAGCGCGAAGTCGCTGTCGACGATGCCCCCGCAACCCAGGCACCGGGGCGGGAACATCACGGCGAGAGCCGTTTGAATCCCCGCCTTCATCGCCTTACCTTCCCGCCCATGTCCCAGTTGCCCATCCTGACCGACCGAACCGCCCTGGCGCGCAACCGCGCCCGCGCCAATCCGCGTGACCTGTTCCTGCAGGCCGCCGCGATCGACGAGGCGCAGGATCGGCTCGCAATGGTTAACAGGACGTTTACGGATATCGCGGTTGTGACGCCGTTCCCGCAGTCCTGGGGTCAGGCCTTTCCGGAGGCGCGCATCGTTCCCGATGATGAAACCCTGGCGCTGGACCCCGGTGCGCATGACCTGGTGATCCATGCCATGTGCCTGCATTGGGCCAATGATCCGGTGGGGCAGCTGGTGCAGTGCCGGCGCGCCCTGCGTCCCGACGGGCTGGCCCTCGTCTTCTGTCTGGGCGGTCAGACCCTGGCGGAGCTGCGTGCGGCACTTGCCCAGGCCGAAATCGCCGAGACGGGCGGCCTGTCCCCACGCGTCCTGCCCATGGCCGAGATCCGCGACCTGGGCGCGCTGTTGCAGCGGGCGGGTTTCGCGCTGCCAGTGGCGGATTCGCGGAAACTGACAGCCGAATACCGCGACCTTGCCCACATGATGCGCGACTTGCGCGCCATGGGTGAAGGCAATGCGATGGCCGAACGCCTGCGCAGGCCGACCCGCCGCGCGGTCTTCGCCCGGGCCGAGGCGATCTATCGGGCGGCAGGGGAAACGGCGGCAGGGGGCCTGCCCGCGACCTTCGAGATCATCTCGCTGACGGGCTGGGCGCCGGCCACCGGCCAGCCGCAACCGCTGCGGCCGGGATCGGCCAGGACTCGTCTGGCGGATGTCCTGGGGACGACCGAAACCCCGCTGAAAGATTGACCCGGGACGAAAAGCCTTTACCTACCCGTCAAGCGACCGATACAGGAAGCCATGATGTTGGATGCGACCAAGAAAGCCACCTGCCCCATTCATGCCCCGGCGGACCACCCGCCGGTTCCGGCAGAACGTGTCGGCATCCTGCTGGCGAACCTCGGCACGCCCGACAATTACGATTACTGGTCGATGCGGCGCTATCTGAACGAATTCCTGTCCGACAAGCGTGTGATCGACTATTCCGCCTGGATCTGGCAGCCCCTGCTGCAACTGGTGATCCTGACCAAACGCCCTTTCAGTTCCGGCCATGCCTACAAGTCGATCTGGAACCACGAGGCCGGCGAAAGCCCGCTGATGACGATCACCAAGGCGCAGACCGAGAAGATGCGCAAGGTGCTGCAGGACCGGTATGGCGACCAGGTCATGGTCGATTTCTGCATGCGCTACGGCAACCCCTCGACCAGGTCCAAGGTGCGCGCCATGGTCGATGCAGGCTGCACGAAGATCCTGTTCTTCCCGCTCTACCCGCATTACGCGGGCGCCACGTCGGCCACCGCGAACGACCAGTTCTTCCGCGCGCTGATGCAGGAAAAGTGGCAGCCGACCACGCGCACGGTCGAACCCTATTTCGCCCATCCCAAGTATATCGAGGCGCTGGCCCAGTCGATCGAACGCGCCTATGCCGGCCTTGCGCGCAAGCCGGACATCCTGGTCTGCTCGTATCACGGCGTGCCCAAGCGCTATCTGATGGAGGGCGATCCGTATCATTGCCAGTGCCAGAAGACGACGCGGCTGCTGAAGGAACGGCTGGGCTGGGACGACACCCAGATCACCACCACGTTCCAGTCGCGCTTCGGCCCCGAAGAGTGGCTGAAACCCTATACCGTCGAGGAAGTGGCGCGGCTGGCCCAGACCGGGCGGAAGAACATCGCCGTCTGTGCGCCCGCCTTCTCGGCCGATTGCATCGAGACGCTGGAAGAGATCAACGAGGAGATCAAGGAAAGCTTCGAGGAAGCGGGCGGCGAAAGCTTCACCTACATCCCCTGCCTGAACGATGACGACGCCCATATCGAGGCGCTGGCAACCGTCGTCGAGGACAATCTGAAGGGCTGGCTGGACTGAGGGCGCACCGCCCTGGCGCGAAGCGATGCTGCGGAACGAAAAAAGGCGGTGGGAAAACCACCGCCTTTTCCGTATCCGTGTAACCGAATATCAGTCCGAAGCGACAGCCGCGGCCACCAGCAGCAGGAGCAGCAGGGGCAGCAGGATGCCTTGCGACGAACCGGTCGCTTCTTCAACGATCACCGGTGCTTCGACGGTGGGCTCCGACAGGTTGCCTGCGAAAGCGGTCGATGCGGCAGCCGACAGAGCAGCGGCGAGAACGAGTTTCTTCATATTAACCTCCAGTTTCGCACGGTCTGGCAGCCCAAACCGCGCACCCAAGACTTACCTCGTGTGATTTGTCTAACCAGCAATCCAGATAGAATGCAATTGCTTGTTGGCGATTCCCGGCGCACCGCACCTGAAATGTCGTCAAATTAGCAACACTTGCGGCCCGACCCGGGTCATCGCGTAAAGTTCCGCGATACATGCATCTTGAAGACCGCTGCGGCCGTTCGAGGACCGGCGTCCGCCCTTGCATGTGTCACGGGTGACGTGGATGCGGCAACAGGTCCGGGCCGGGCCGAGCGCATGGCTTACGGGCATGTTGCCGGGACGCGTTGCGTCCCGCAGGGGACAAGGGCATTTCGCCATCTCCTGATCCCGGTCGTCGCTATCGCGGCCATGCCCCGGCATGATATTGCCGGAAAGCCTCAGTCACGGATCAAAGCGCCGCAAGCGCCGCTACTTGACGGTTTTGTGGGTTGGATTGACGAGGACGAACGCTGTAAGAGCGGTTCGGAAAGCCGAAGGGGGTTCGGGATGTTGCGCGCGTTTTCTCTTCTTGTGGCGGTGGTTCTGGGCCTGTCCGGCTGCGCCGCGCCCCAGACGTCCACCCGGGTGGGGGCCGACGGCAGGCCTCTGCCCAAGGTTTACCGTATCCGCCCGGGCGAGGCCGACAAGCTGCAATTGCGGATGCTCGATTCGGTCAACGCGCTGCGCCAGGCCGCCGGCATGACGCCCGTGCGTCTGAACGCGCAGCTGAACGCCGCTGCCGCGACCCACTCGCGCGACATGTCGGTCCAGAATCGTCCCTGGCATTTCGGCTCGGACGGCTCGTCTCCGATCGACCGTGTCCGGCGCGTCGGTTACTCGGGCGCGA
>SBFT01000126.1 GCA_006227805.1 Paracoccaceae bacterium | reverse complement strand
CCCACGCCGGGACGCCTGTCCCGACGGTCGCATCTTTCACCTGTCGGAGTCTCTCCCCGGCGCCCCAGGCGCCCGGAGCAGGGCCGGGGTTCAGCTGTCCATCTTCAGCGCGGAGATGAAGGCTTCCTGCGGGATGTCCACCTTGCCGAACTGGCGCATCTTCTTCTTGCCCGCCTTCTGCTTGTCCAGCAGCTTCCGCTTCCGCGTCGCGTCCCCGCCATAGCACTTGGCGGTCACGTCCTTCCTCAGCGCCGACAGCGTCTCGCGCGCGATGACCTTGCCGCCGATCGCAGCCTGGATCGGGATCTTGAACATGTGGCGCGGGATCAGGTCCTTCAGTTTCTCGACCATCGCCCGGCCCCGCAACTCGGCCCGGTCGCGGTGAACCATCGTCGACAGCGCGTCGACGGGTTCGTCGTTCACCAGGATCTGCATCTTCACCAGGTTGTCCTGGCGATAGCCAATCAGCTGGTAGTCGAAGCTGGCATAGCCCTTCGTCACCGATTTCAGCCGGTCGTAGAAGTCGAACACCACCTCGTTCAGCGGCAGGTCATAGACCACCATCGCGCGACTGCCCGCATAGGTCAGTTCCTGCTGGATGCCGCGCCGGTCCTGGCAGAGCTTGAGCACGTCGCCCAGGTATTCGTCCGGCACCAGGATCGTCGCCTTGATGCGCGGCTCCTCCATATGGGCGACATGGGTCAGGTCGGGCATGTCGGCGGGATTGTGCAACTCGCGCATCTCGCCGTCCTTCATGTGGACGTGATAGACGACCGAAGGCGCGGTGGTGATCAGGTCGATATCGTATTCCCGTTCGATCCGGTCGCGGATGACTTCCAGGTGAAGAAGGCCCAGGAACCCGCAGCGGAAGCCGAAGCCGAGTGCCGCGGACGTCTCCATCTCGAAGGTGAAGGAGGCGTCGTTCAGCGCCAGCTTCTCGATCGCGTCGCGCAGGTCCTCGAATTCGGACGAGTCCACCGGAAAGAGACCGCAGAACACCACCGGGATCGAGGGCTTGAAGCCCGGCAGCGGCTTGTCCGCGCCCTTCTTCTCATGCGTGATCGTGTCGCCCACGCGGGTGTCGCGCACCTGCTTGATGGATGCGGTCAGGAACCCGATCTCGCCCGGGCCCAGTTCGTCGACGGGCTGCATCGCGGGACGGAAGACGCCGATGCGGTCGACGCCATAGCGCGCGCCGGTCTGCATCATCTTGATCTGGTCGCCCTTCCTCAGGACGCCGTCCATGATCCGCACCAGGACGACGACGCCCAGATAGCTGTCATACCAGCTGTCGACCAGCATCGCCTTCAGCGGCGCGGTCGCGTCGCCCTGCGGCGCGGGCAGGCGGTGCACGATGGCTTCCAGCGTCTCGTGGATGCCGATGCCCGTCTTGGCCGAGACCAGCAGCGCGTCCCTGGCGTCGATGCCGATCACGTCCTCGATCTGTTCGCGCACGCGGTCGGGCTCGGACGCGGGCAGGTCGATCTTGTTGAGGACCGGCACGATCTCGTGGTTGGCGTCGATCGCCTGGTAGACATTGGCCAGCGTCTGCGCCTCGACGCCTTGGGTCGAGTCCACCACCAGGAGCGAGCCTTCGACCGCGCGCATGGACCGCGAGACCTCGTAGGCGAAGTCGACATGGCCCGGCGTGTCGATCAGGTTCAGCACGTATTTCTGGCCGTTGTCGGCCTGGTAATCGATGCGGACGGTGTTGGCCTTGATGGTGATGCCGCGCTCGCGCTCGATATCCATCGCGTCGAGCAGCTGCTCCTTCATGTCGCGGTCCTGCACCGTCCCGGTCGACTGGATCAGGCGGTCGGCCAGCGTGGATTTGCCGTGGTCGATATGCGCCACGATCGAGAAGTTCCGGATGTGCGAAAGCGGTGTCATGATCTGCATATCTAGGGGTTTGCCGCGCCGGTCAAGCTGGGCGCGCGGGACGGGACGGCGACGTTTCTGGAATTGCCCCTTACCAGCTTTTCCGCCATAGTCCAGCGCGAGGGCAGAGCGGCCAAGACCGGCAAATGGCGGGCCAGGACGGACTGGGGTTCAGGCGATGATCCGAAGCTTGGGTGTGATCTCGATTCTGGTGCTGGCGGCCTGCGGCGGCGGCCGGTCCGGCCCGGGCGAGCCGTCGGTGGCGCGTTTCGCCGCGACCACCGGGCCGATCGCCTCGGCCTGCATGGGATCGGGCCGCAAGGGCGTCAACCGCGCGACCTGCGGCTGCGTGCAGATGGCCGCCGACCAGACCCTGACCGGCGCCGACCAGCGGCGCGGCGCCTCGTTCTTCGGCGATCCCGAACGCGCCCATGCCGTCCGGTTGTCGGACACCCCCCAGGACGACGCCTTCTGGGAACGCTGGACGGAGTTCGGGCGCGCGGCAGAACAGCTTTGCCGCTGATCCGGCCGGAAGGAAGGGCCGGATTGAAGGCTTGACCGGTCGCGCCCGCAGTTTCACAAATCCCGAAACCGTGCGGAGGCCATGATGATCACCAGGGGCGTTACCTTGCGCGGCCTCGAAGTTTTCGAGGCGCTGGCCGCCACCGGATCGGTGGCCCAGGCCGCAGACCTGACGGGCCTGTCGCAACCCGCGGTCAGCCAGCAGCTGCGCAACCTGGAAACGGCGCTGGGGGTGGGCCTCGTCGATCACGGCAAGCGGCCCATGACGCTGACGCCCGCGGGCCGCAGCTTTCTGGCCCGGACCGAGAAGATCCTGTCCGAGCTGCGCCTTGCGCAGAGCGAACTGACCGTGATGGACCTGACGCATCTCAGCACGCTCTCGATCGGGCTGATCGATGATTTCGACAACGATCTGACGCCGCGGCTGGTGACGATCCTGGCCGACAGCCTGACCAAGGCGCGCTTCAAGCTGATCACCGCCCCCAGTCACGAGATCAGCGAGGCGATGGCCGAGCGCAGGCTGCACATCGCCATCGCCGCCACGACGGGCCAGGTGCGCGACGGCATCGTGGAATATCCGCTGGTGCGCGATCCCTTCATCCTGGTGACGCCGCGCGACATGGCGCTGAACCCCGAGGACATGATGTCCGGGCTCAGGACCATGCCGCTGCTGCGCTACGAGCGCCAGCAGCTGATCAGCCGCCAGATCGAGGCGCATCTGGCCCGCCAGAAGCTGCATTTCGACGAACGCTTCGAGGTCGGCAGCCATCTCGCCATGATGGCCATGGTGGCGCGGCGCATCGGCTGGGCGATCACGACGCCGCTGGGCTACATGCGCGCGGCGCGGTTCCATGACGACATCGTGGCCCATCCCCTGCCGCTGGCCGCCTTCGCGCGCACCATATCGCTGTTTGCGGGGTCCGACTGGGCAGACCGCGTGCCGCGCGACGTCGCCCAGACCATGCGGCGTCTGGTGCAGGCGCACATGATCGATCCCGCGCTGATCCGCCTGCCCTGGCTGTCGGGCCAGTTGCGCATCCTCGACGAATAGCGGGCGCAGCCGACGCTACCAGGCCAGTTTCAGAAACCTGAAGGCGGCCCGTCCTCCAACCGGACCGCGAGGCCCCACGCGGCGGCCTCGATCAGGTCCAGCGCGCCGTCGAAATCGCGCGTGTAGTAGGGATCGGGAACATGATCCATGCCCCGTTCGGGGGCGAAATCGGTCATCAGGCGCACAGGCGTCGTGTTTCCTTCCGGGCGCAGCGCCTCAAGCCCCGCGATGTTGCGGTCGTCCATCCCGAGGATCAGGTCGAAGTCGTGGAAATCCCGCGCCATGACCTGGCGCGCGCGCAGGGCGGACAGGTCGATCCCGCGGGCCCGCGCGGCCTGCTGCATCGGGCCATAGGGCGGCGCGCCCACATGCCAGTCCGAGGTGCCCGCGCTGTCCAGCACCAGATCGGGGCGCAGGGCGCGCATCATGCCTTCCGCGGCGGGCGACCGGCAGATATTGCCGAGACAGACGAACAGGATACGGGTGGTCATGGGCGGCTCCGTTTGTCACTGTCATAGGCGAAAGGAGGGGCCATGGAAAAGATCGTCATCCTGACGGGCGCGGGGATTTCCGCCGAAAGCGGGCTGGGCACCTTCCGCGACGAAGGCGGATTGTGGTCGCAACACCGGATCGAGGACGTGGCGACGCCGCAGGGCTTCGCCCGCAACCCGCGCCTGGTGCATGACTTCTACAACGCGCGCCGCATCCAGGCCGCCGCGGCCCGGCCCAATGCCGCGCATCAGGCCCTGGCGCGTCTGCAACGCGACTGGCCCGGCGAGGTGGTGATCGTCACCCAGAACGTCGACGCCCTGCACGAGGCGGGCGGCGCCCGGGATGTGATCCACATGCATGGTGAACTGGCGGGCGCGCTCTGCGCGCGCTGCGATCACCGCTGGCCCGCCCCGCCCGAAATGGCGCCGGGCCATCCCTGCCCCGCCTGCGGCGCCCCGGCCGCGCGGCCCGATGTCGTCTGGTTCGGCGAGATTCCCTATCACATGGAGGCCATCTTCGATCACCTGGCGCGCGCCGATCTCTTCGCCGCGATCGGCACCTCGGGCCAGGTCTATCCGGCGGCGGCCTTCGTGCAGGAGGCGGCCGCCGCAGGCGCGCACACGATCGAGCTGAACCTGGAACCCTCGGCGGTGGTGTCCGACTTCGCCGAGACGCGCTTCGGCCCGGCCTCGCGCATCGTGCCCGACTGGGTGGGCGAGCTTCTGGGCCGCGCGGGCTGACCGCGCGGCCCTCGGGGCGCGGGATCAGCCGCCCTGCTTCATGTGGCCATGGCCCATGGGCTTGCGTTCCAGATCGACGGGGATCGTGACCGCGACCTCGCCCGCCTTCTCGAAGACCAGCGTGACGGCGATCTCGTCGCCCTGGTTCAGGGGCTGTTTCAGCCCGATGAACATGACGTGGTCGCCGCCACGCGCCAGCAGCGCGCTGCCGCCCGCGGGGACGGCGATGCCGTCCTCGATCTCGACCATGCGCATCACGCCATTGGCGTCCTGAAGGTGGGTGTGCAGCTCGACCCGTTCGGCGATGTCCGAGCGCGCCGCGATCAGGCGGTCATCCTCGGTGCCGGGGTTCATCAGCTCCATGAAGGCCGCGCCCGCGACTGCCGTGGGGCCGGAGGACCGTGCATAGGGGTCCTTGACCATGATGCCGTCGGCGAAGGCCGCACCGGCCAGAAGGGCGGCGGAGGCCGCGGCGAGAAGTGTCGTCTTGAAGGACATGTGAATTCCTTTCCTGTCCTGAAATCTGAAATCCGGGTGAGGTTCAGATCAGGACCGGCGGCCCGCGCGCCAGCGGCGTCCGGGTCTGGCTGCTGGTCACGCAGGGTCGTGTCGGGGACGGCCCGGCGGGGCGCTCTAGCCCCGCGAAGGGGGAAAGGGCGAACCCGGCGGGGGCAAGGCCCGCAAGCGTCAGGAAAACGCAGTCGGGGCAGTGATGCGGCGGCGCCGTCGGCTGCCCGTCGGCATCGACCGCAACCACGACCGGGCCGGTCCCGGTGCAGAGCACCATCAGGCCCACCGCGGGTGCCGCACCCTTCGTCGCAGCCGTCGCCTGTCCCGCCGTCAGTATCGACAGCGAGAGAACGAGGGACAGGAGAAGGCGGGACCAGCGCAGCATGGGTCGGATATGGCGGTCGCGCCCCGGTGGCGCAAGCGACGGGGCGTCGCAGGGGCTCACCCGGCGGGGGCCAAAGAAAAACCCCGCGCGAAGGCGGGGTTTCCTGTCTGCGAAGGATCGCGGGCGATCAGGCCGAGGCGGCCGCCTTCGCGATTTCCTTCTTGATCTTCAGCGCGTTGGCCGACAGGTCGCTGTCCTTGGCCTTGGCCAGGAACGCGTCCAGACCGCCGCGGTGATCGACGCTGCGCAGCGCATGCGCCGAGATGCGCAGCTTGACGCCACGGCCCAGCGTTTCGGATTGCAGCGTCACCTCGTTCAGGTTCGGCAGGAACCGGCGACGGGTCTTGTTGTTGGCATGGCTGACATTGTTGCCAGTCATCGGGCCTTTTCCGGTCAGTTCGCAAACGCGCGACATGGGGTTCGTCCTTCGTCTGATGGCCAGTCTGTCAGCGGCCAAATGTGCAAGGGCGCGGCCAGCGGCTGCGCCCGGAAACTCGTGGAGCGTGCTTTAAGAGGAATCGCGCGCAGGGTCAACCCGATTTGGAAGGCCCCCGCCCTGCCGCCGCGGCAGGCTTGCCCGAAGCGGGCCGAAACCGCAAGCTGGCCGGAGCGGAGGACGGCACATGACCACGAACGGGCAGGATCTGATCATCAACCGGGCCGATCTGGCCGATGCGCGGCTTGTGCCCGCGCTGCACCCCGATCCAGGTCCGGGAGAGGTGCTGCTGCGCATCGATGCGCTGGCGCTGACCGCCAACACCGTGACCTATGGCGTGGCCTCCGAAAGCCTTGGATACTGGAACTTCTTTCCCTGCGACAGGCCCGGTTTCGGGCGCGTGCCCGCCTGGGGGTTCGCTGATGTCGTGGCCTCGGGGGACCCGGGCGTCGCCGTGGGCACGCGGCTCTACGGCTTTCTGCCGATGTCGACCCACCTGATGATCGAGGCCGACCGCGTCGGACCGCGCGGCCTGATCGACGCCGCCCCCCATCGGCAAAAGATGGCGCCGATCTACAACGCCTACCAGACCTGCGCCGCCGATCCTGCCTGGTCAGCGGAGGCCGAGGCGCGCATCGCGCTGTTCCGGCCCTTGTTCACCACATCCTTCCTGCTGGACGACTTCCACCGGCGGAACGCCATGTTCGGCGCACGGATGCTGATCCTGTCCAGCGCGTCCTCGAAGACCGCGCTGGGCCTGGCGGCGCTGATCGCGGCGGACAAGCCCGAAGGCCTGACGCTGGTGGGCCTGACCAGCGCGCGCAACCGCGCCTTCGTCGAGGGGCTGGGGCTCCATGACCGGGTCCTGGGCTATGACGCGGTGCAGACCTTGCCCATCGCCCCTGCCGCCTATGTCGATTTCGCGGGCACCGGCGATCTGCTGATGGCGATCCACCGCCATTTCGGAGACCTGATGCGCCACACGTCCCAGGTGGGCCTAACCCATTGGCAGGAGGCCGCCCTGCGGGTCCCGGGCCTTCCGGGACCCAGGCCCGAATTCTTCTTTGCCCCTGCCTATGCCGCCGACCGCCTGAAGGATTGGGGAAACGCCGGGTTCCAGACCCGCCTCGGCACGGCCTGGGAGACCTTCATCGGCACCACCGGCTGGCTGCGCGTGGTCCATGCCTCCGGGCCGGACGCCGCGCGCGAGGCCTGGGTCGCGGCCCATGCGGGCCGCATCGATCCGGCAGAAGGCGTGATGATCTCGCTTCAGGACTGACGCAGGCGCGACAGCATCTCCTGCGCGGCGGCGGCGGGCGATTTGCCGCCTGCGGCAACCTCCTGCCCCAGGGCCTCCATCGCGCGGCGGGCGGCGGGTTCGCGCAGACGGGCGAGCAAGGCCTCGCGCAGCTCCTCCTCGAACCAGTGGCGGGCCTGGTCGGCGCGGCGCGCGTCCCAATGGCCATGGGCGCGGCGCCACTCGGTCAGGGCCGCGATCTCGGCCCAGGCCGCCTGAAGGCCTTCCTCGGCCAGGGCCGAGACCATCATCGCCTTGGGAAAGCCGGGCGGGTCCTGGGGCCGCTTGCGCAACAGCCGCAGCGCGCCCGCGTAATCGGCGCAGGTGCGCGTCGCCGCCGGTTTCAGATCGCCATCGGCCTTGTTCACCAGGATCAGGTCGGCCATCTCCATGATGCCGCGCTTGACGCCCTGCAACTCGTCCCCGCCCGCGGGCGCCAGCAGCAGCAGGAACACGTCCGACATCTGCGCCACCACGGTTTCGGACTGGCCCACGCCCACGGTTTCGATCAGCACGACGTCGAAGCCTGCCGCCTCGCAGACCGCGACCGCTTCGCGCGTCCGCCGCGCGACGCCGCCCAGATGCGTCTGGCTGGGCGAGGGGCGGATATAGGCGGCCTTCTCGCGGCTGAGCCGGTCCATCCGCGTCTTGTCGCCCAGGATCGACCCGCCCGAGCGCGCGCTGGAAGGATCGACCGCCAGCACCGCCACCCGCAGGCCCTGCGCCACCAGCATCATGCCGAAGGCCTCGATGAAGGTCGACTTGCCGACGCCCGGCGTGCCCGACAGCCCGATGCGCAAGGCCTGCCGTCCGGATCGCGCCAGCCTGTCCAGAAGCGCGGTCGCTTCGTCCCGGTGATCGGCGCGCCCGCTTTCCACCAGCGTGATGGCGCGCGCCAGCGCGCGGCGGTCGCCGGTCAGGATGCGGGTGGCCAGGTCGGGGTCGGTCGTGGTCATGGCCCGCACCTTGAAGGCCCGCCCCGGCGATTGTCCAGACCCACTGGACCGCTCGCGCGGCTTTGGCGATAAGCCGGGGCATGACCCGCCTGCCGATAGACGACGCCCTGCCCGACCTGATCGCCGCGCTGCGCGCGCGGGGCCGCGCGGTGCTGCAGGCGCCGCCGGGCGCGGGCAAGACGACGCGCGTGCCGCTGGCGATGCTGGAGGCAGGCCTGACGCAGGGCCGCCTTGTCATGCTGGAACCCCGCCGCCTGGCCGCCCGTGCCGCCGCCCAGCGCATGTCCGAGACCCTGGGCGAGGAGGTGGGCCAGACCGTGGGCTATCGCATCCGGGGCGAGGCGAAGGTGTCTAAGGCCACCCGGATCGAGGTCGTCACCGAAGGCATCCTGACCCGGATGATCCAGTCCGGGCCCGACCTGCCGGGCGTGGGCGCGGTGATCTTCGACGAATTCCACGAGCGCTCCCTGAACGCCGATCTGGGTCTCGCGCTCTGCCTTGAGATCGCGGGGGTGCTGCGCGAGGACCTGATCCTGCTGGCGATGTCGGCGACGCTGGACGCCCAGCCCGTGGCCGACCTGATGGGCGCGCCCGTCGTGACGTCCGAAGGCCGCGCCTTCCCGGTCGACCTGCGCTGGCTGGACCGCCCCCTGGGCCCCGGCGCGCGCTGGCAGGAGGCCCTGCACGACCTGGTGCTGCGGGCCGAGGCCGAAACCCGCGACATGGGCGGCGGCCTCCTGGTCTTCCTGCCGGGCGAGGGCGAGATCCGCCGCGCCGAGGCTGCGCTGAAATCCCGCCTGCCAGCCGAGTGCCGCATCCAGCCCCTGTTCGGCGCGATGGACTTCGCCGCCCAGCGCGCGGCTCTGACACCCCTGGCGCAGGGGCGCAAGGTGGTGCTGGCCACCGCGATCGCCGAGACCTCGCTGACGCTGCCCGACATCCGCGTCGTGGTGGATGCGGGCCGCGCGCGGCGGGCGCGCTTCGATCCGGGATCGGGGATGTCGCGGCTGGTCACAGAACGCGTGACGCGGGCCGAGGCGACCCAGCGCGCGGGCCGCGCGGGACGTGTGGCGGAAGGCGTCTGCTATCGCCTCTGGACCAGGGGAGAGGACGGCGCGCTGGCCGCCTTTCCCCCCGCCGAGATCGAGGCGGCGGATCTCGCCGCGCTGGCGCTGGAACTGGCGCTCTGGGGTGCAGCGCCGGGCGACCTTGCCTTCCTCACGCAACCCAACGCGGGCTCCTATGCCGAGGCACAGGCGCTCTTGCGGATGCTGGGGGCGCTGGACGCGAGGGGCCTGATCACCGATCACGGCCGGGCGCTGGCCGCCCTGCCCCTGCACCCGCGCCTCGGCCACATGCTGGCGCTGGGCGGACCCCGCGCCGCCGACCTGGCGGCCCTTCTGGGCGACCGCGACATCCTGACCGGCGCGCCGGTGGACATGGGGCTGCGGCTGGAAGCGCTGCGCGACACCGCCCGGTTCCGGCGCGA
>SBFT01000069.1 GCA_006227805.1 Paracoccaceae bacterium | reverse complement strand
ACGGTCCAGGGCGCATCGGCGGTGTCGGTGTAGAAGAACATCGCCTCCTTCGCCTCGGTGTAGTCGTCCCACTTGTCGAGGCTCGCCTTGTCGATCGGCGACAGCTTCCACTGTTTCAGGGGATCGGTCTCGCGGCTCTGGAAGCGCAGGCGCTGCTCCTTCTGCGTGACCGAAAACCAGTATTTGTAGAGCCGGATCCCCGACCGCACCAGCATCCGCTCGAGTTCCGGGGTCTGGCGCATGAATTCCAGGTATTCGCTGGGCTGGCAGAAGCCCATCACCCGCTCGACGCCCGCGCGGTTGTACCAGGACCGGTCATAGAAGACCATTTCGCCCGCCGTCGGCAGATGTTCGATGTAGCGCTGGAAATACCACTGGCCGCGCTCGACGTCGGACGGCTTGTTCAGCGCGACGACGCGGGCGAAGCGGGGGTTGAGATGCTCCATGAAGCGCTTGATCGTGCCGCCCTTGCCGGCGGCGTCGCGGCCTTCGAACAGGATCACGAATTTCTGTCCCGTCTCCTGCGCCCAGAGCTGAACCTTCAGAAGTTCCGCCTGGAGGCTGGCCTTGATCTCCTCGTATTCCGCCGTCCGCAACCTGTTGCGATAGGGATATTTTCCGGTCTCGAAGGCGCGGCGCACCTCGTCGGCGCTGGGCGGCGCGACCGGCGCCTTCGCCCCCGCGGGCCTTGCCTTGGCGGCAGGCTTGGGGGCGGCGGGAACCGCCTGGGTCTCGACCGCCGCCGTCGCTGTGGATGCTGCGGCCTCTGCGGCGGGCTTTTCTGCAAGGGTCTCGGACATGGGCTCTCCTTCACTCGGTTGCCGGAACCCCTGCCACATTTCGCCGCCGCGCGCGTTGACATGGCTCAAGTCGGCGTTGCCCAAGTTGACATCGCCGATATCGCGGGCAAGCCTGCGGGCCTGCGCGCAAGGGGGCCCAGATGACCGAGAACCGCATAGATTCCCGCGCCCCGGACGTGCCCGCGCTGGTGCGGCCCGGCCATCCTGTCGGCTATCGCGCCCTCACGCTGGAGGGTCCCGAGAGCCGCAGCCTCGCTTGCGCGCTGTGGTATCCGGCGGCACCGGGAACCCCGCCCGGCATCGCCTATGACACGCTGATCCGCGACGGGGTGACGCCCACCCGCCTGCTGGGCAGCGCCCGCGAAGGCGCCGATCCCGCGCCCGGCCTGACGCCGCCGCTCGTCCTGATCTCGCACGGGTATCCCGGCAACCGGTTCCTCATGTCCCACCTGGGCGAGGCGCTGGCCGCGCGCGGCCTCGCCTGCGCCGCGATCGACCATCCCGGCAGCACCTATGACGACCAGCGCGGCTTTTCCGAGACGCTGTATTACCGCCCCCTCGACCAGCGCGCGGCGCTGGATGCGCTGGCGCGAGAGACCGGGATCGACGCCGCCCGCACCGCCGTCATCGGCTATTCCATGGGCGGCTATGGCGCGCTGGTCTTCGGGGGCGCGGGGCTGACGCAGGCGGCGGTGGACGAAGACTGGCCCGGCCCGGCGATGGACCTCGCCCGCCACCGCGCGGGCAGCGCCACCCACGTGGCCCTCGCCGATCCCCGCGTTAAGGCATTGGTCGCCATCGGCCCCTGGGGGCGGCAGCGCGGCCTCTGGGACGCCGCGACGCTCGGCGCCATGACGACGCCGCTTCTTCTCATCGCGGGCGACCGCGACGACATCTCGGATCACGCCGCCATGCGCACCATCTGGGCCGAGGCGGGCGGGCCCGCGGCCCTTCTGACCTTCCATGGCGCGGGCCACAACGCCGCCGCGCCCATCCCCGCACCGGCCGAGGCGCTGGTGCCCTCGCCGCATCTCGATTTCCTGCCCGCCGACCACTACGCCGATCCCCTCTGGGACAGCGTTCTGATGAACACCCTCGCCCAGGAGGTCATCGCCGCCTTCCTCGCCACCCATCTGTCGGGCGGCCCCGCCGACTGGCGCCCGGATGCGGCCTGGCTCCGCTCGGCCGCCCCGCACTCCCTGACGCTCGAGAGCCGATGACGCCGCGCACCCAGACGCTGACGCTGAACGGCTGGCCCTTCCACCTGCGCCACTGGGGCGCGGAGGGCCTGCCGAAACTCCTCCTCCTGCACGGATTTCCCGAGTATGGCGGCGCATGGGAGGACCTCGCGCCCCTCCTCGCCCACCGCTTCCACTGTATCGCGCCCGATCAGCGCGGCTATGGCCTGACCGGCGGGCCCGACGACATCCGCGCCTATTCCGGGCCGCGCCTGACCGCCGACATGGCGGCACTGATCGACCATCTAGGCCACCCCGTCACCGTTCTGGGTCACGACTGGGGCGCGGCAGTGGCCTATGGGCTGGCCATGTGGCACCCCCACCTCGTCGACCGCCTGATCATCGCCAACGGCGTCCACCCCGGCCCCTTCCAGCGGGCGCTGGCCGCGGGCGGGGCACAAAGCGCGGCTTCGCAATACATCGACTACCTGCGCGCCGAAGGCTCGGAAGACCGCCTCGCCGCGGACGACTTCGCGAAACTCATGGCGCTCTTCTCGGCCCGCATGGACCTGTCCTGGCTGACCGGCCCGCGCCTTCTTGCCTACAAGGCCGAATGGGCGCGGCCCGGGCGGCTGAAGACCATGATCCACTGGTATCGCGCCACGCCGCTGGTCGTGGCCACCCCGGGCCAACCCGTCGCCGACCCGCCCGCGCTGCCGAAAGAGCGCCTGCACGTCCCCCAGCCCCACCTCCTGATCTGGGGCGAGAACGACACCGCCCTCCTGCCCGAGGCGACCGAAGGGCTGGAAGACTACGCCCCCCGCCTGACCCGCGTCACCATCGCGGAGGCCGATCACTGGCTGCACCACCAGCAGCCCGCGCGACTGGCCCGCGCCATCCTCGACTGGTGCGACAGAGAGGGGCCGACGGGAGGGGTCGGGAAAACCTGACTATGACGCAAGGTCAACCGGGCGCATGATGGAGCCATTCCTTGAAAGGTTTTCCCATGCCCCGTTTTGCCTGGATCGTCTGCACGCTTGCCATCGGCCTTGCCGCCGCCGCCATCGTGTGACGCCGCCCGAAACCGCTTCCACCCCGGCCCCCGCCCTGACATACTGCCTGCCAATCACGAACGAGCAGAGCAGCCATGGCAGACGATCTCCTCACCGCTTCCGCCTCCTATGACGCATCCTCGATCGAGGTCCTCGAGGGTCTCGAACCCGTCCGCAAGCGCCCCGGCATGTATATCGGCGGCACCGACGAACGCGCGCTGCATCACCTTGTCGCCGAAATCCTCGACAACTCGATGGACGAGGCCGTCGCCGGCCACGCCAACCGGATCGAGGTGGAACTGAACGCGGATTACTCCGTCACCATCCGCGACAACGGCCGCGGCACCACCGTCACCTTCCACGCGGACGAGCAGATCTTCGGCCACCACCGCTTCAAGCCCGCGCGGCTGTTCAAGTCGATCCGCTCGAAGGCCTACCTGTTCTCGGGCGTCGAGATCCGCTGGAAGACCGCCATCGACGACGGCGAGACGCCGCCCGAGGCGACGTTCCACTT
>SBFT01000202.1 GCA_006227805.1 Paracoccaceae bacterium | reverse complement strand
GAGCCATGACGACGACACGGCCGAGAAGGTCGCGCTGATGCAGGCGCTTGGCGCCACGATCAGCGAGTTTCCGGTGACCGGGGCCGCGGCGGCCGAGGCGAAGGCGCGCGGGCTCGCGACCGCGATGGGCGCGCCGAACGCGCTCAGGGGGCAGAGCTATTCCGGCAACCTTTCAGCCCGGGCGGCGCAGGCCGCGGGGCTTCTCGATCTCCTGTGCTCCGATTACCACCCTTCCGCGATCCTGCCCGCCGTCCTGGAACTCGCCAAGGCCGATCCCGCGGGGCTGGCCGGGGCCGCGCGGCTCGCCACGCTGAACCCGGCGCGGGCATTGGGCCTTGCGGACCGCGGCGCGATCCTGCCGGGAATGCAGGCCGACCTGGTGGTGGCCGATGACGCGGGGCTCGGCCATGTCCGGGCGACGATCCGCGCGGGGCGCAAGATCTATTCCGACGGCTCGGTGGTGCTGCCCGCGGCGGCCTGACGCTCAGCCCGCGCCCTCGGCGCAGTAGGCGGCGCGGCCCGCCACCCAGGTCCGGCGCACGGCCGGGCTTTCGCCTTCGGGCCAGTCGATCAGCACGAGATCGGCGCGCAGCCCCGGCGCGATGACGCCCCGGTCGCGCAGGCCCAGCGCCCGGGCGGCATTGGCGGTGACCCCGGCCAGGGCCTCGGCCGGGGTCAGGCCGAAGAGGGTGCAGCCCATGTTCATCGTCAGAAGAAGCGAGGTCATGGGCGACGAGCCCGGATTGCAGTCGGTGGCCAGCGCCATCGCCACGCCATGGCCGCGGAAGGCCGCGACCGGCGGCGCCTGGCGTTCGCGAAGCGTGTAGAAGGCCCCCGGCAGCAGCACCGCGACCGTGCCCGCCTGCGCCATGGCGCGCGCGTCGGCATCGGTCGCGTATTCCAGATGGTCCGCAGACAGCGCCCCATACCGCGCGGCCAGCGCCGCACCGCCCAGGTGCGACAGCTGTTCGGCATGGAGCTTGACCGCCAGGCCCAGCGCCTGCGCGCGGTCGAAGACGCGGGCGATCTGGTCCGGCGAAAAGGCGATCCCCTCGCAGAACCCGTCCACCGCATCGACCAGACCTTCCGCATGGGCGGCCTCCAGCGTGGGCAGGCAGACCTCGTCCAGGTAGGCATCCGCCCGGCCCGCGTATTCCGGCGGCACCGCGTGCGCGCCCAGATAGGTCGTCCTGACCGTCACCTTGCGCGCCTGTCCCAGGGCGCGGGCGGCGCGCAGCATGTCGAGTTCGCTGTCGCGGCTCAGCCCGTAGCCCGACTTGACCTCGACCGTCGTCACGCCTTCGGCGATCAGCGCATCGAGCCGCGGCAGCGCCTGCGCCACCAGGTCATCGACCCCCAGCGCCCGCGTCGCGCGCATGGTCGAGACGATCCCGCCCCCGGCGCGCGCGATCTCGGCGTAACTCGCGCCGTTCAGCCGTGCCTCGAACTCGCCAGCACGGTTGCCGCCGAAGACAAGATGCGTGTGGCAGTCGATCAGGCCCGGCGTCACCAGCCGCCCTTGCAGATCGCGCTGCGGCAGGCCCGCGCAGCCGGACGGCAGGTCAGGCCCGACATGGGCGATCCCGCCCCCTTCGACGACGATGCAGGCGCGTTCGATCAGGCCATAGCCTGCGCCCGCCATCGTGGCGACGCGCGCATCGGTCAGGACGAAGGAGGACATGGCTTGACCCGGGTTTCCGCTGAGGGCATGGTGAATATGTATAGACATATTGAAACCCGAGTCGTCAACCCCATGCAGATCCTGACCGCCCGCACCGCCCTTCTGCCCGATGGCTGGGCGCAGGACGTGACCCTGACCATCGACGCGCAGGGACGCATCGCCGCCGTCGCCCGGGGCGAGGGTCGCACCCCGGATGCCGAGATCCTGATCCCCGCCCCGGCGAACCTGCATTCGCACACGTTCCAGCGCGCCATGGCGGGCCTGACCGAACGGCGCGGACCGGACGAGAGCGACAGTTTCTGGACCTGGCGGCGGCTGATGTTCCGCTTTCTCGACCAGCTGACCCCCGACGATATCGAAGCCATCGCCGCCTTCGCCTTCGCCGAGATGCTCGAGGCCGGCTTCGCCCGCGTGGCCGAGTTCCATTACCTGCACCACGCGCCCGGCGGCGCGCCCTATGCGGACCGGGCCGAGACCAGCGCCCGCATCGCCGCCGCCGCCGCGCGGACGGGGATCGGCCTGACGTTGCTGCCGGTTCTCTACATGCAGGGCGGCGTCGACGGCCGCGCCCTGTCGCCCGGCCAGGTGCGCTTCGGCAGCGATATCGACGGCTTCGCCGCCCTGATGCAGGGCGCCGGGGCGGCGCTGGCGGGTCTGCCCATGGACACCAATCTGGGCGCGGCCCCCCATTCGCTGCGCGCCGTGACGCCCGAGGCCCTGGCGCAGGTGCCCGGGCTGACCGACGGGCCGCTGCACATGCACCTGGCCGAACAGGTGGCCGAAGTCGACGAAGTGCGCGCCGCCTATGGGGCCCGCCCCGTCGGCTGGGCGCTGGCAAACATGGACCTTGGCCCGCGCTGGTGCCTGATCCATTGCACCCAGATGACCGGGGCGGAAACCCGCGCCCTGGCGGCAACCGGGGCGATCGCAGGCCTCTGCCCCGAGACCGAAGCCTCGCTGGGGGACGGGGTCTTTCCGGCCGGGGACTGGTTCCACGCGGGCGGTGCCATGGGTCTCGGCACCGACAGCAACATCCGCATCACCTTGGCCGGTGAAATCCGGCTGCTGGAATATGCCCAGCGCCTGACCACCCGCCGCCGCGCCGTCCTGGCGGATGGCACGCGATCCACGGCACGGGCGATCCTCGACGCGGCCCTGTCGGGCGGCGCGCGCGCCACGGCGCAGCCGACGGGGGCCATCGCGGCGGGCAACTGGGCCGATCTGATCGCGCTCGATGCGGGCCACCCCGACCTGGGCGGCCGGTCGGGTGACACGATCCTCGATGCCTTCGCCTTCGCCCGGGCCGAGGAGGCCATCGCCCATGTCTGGAGCGCGGGCCGCCACGTGGTCCGGGACGGACGCCACGTCGCCGGCGACGCCATCGCCGCCGATTACGCCCGCGTCCTGGCCCGGCTGACGGACCGCCTCTGATGGCGCTGGGCTGGCAGGATGTCCAGGCCGAGGCGCTGCGCCGCATCCGCGACCGCGAATGGCCCCCGGGCGCGCTGATCCCGGCCGAGGCGGACCTCGCCCGCGAACTGGGCTGCGCGCGCGCCACGGTGAACCGCGCCCTGCAGGCCCTGGCCGAGGAGGGCTGGATCGAACGCCGCCGCCGCGCGGGCAGCCGGGTCGCGCTGACGCCCGAGCGGCGCGCGCAGGTCTCGATCCCGCTGATCCGCCAGGAGATCGCCGCGCGCGGAATGACCCCGGCACACCGCGTTCTGACCCATGGGCCGCGCGACATGGACCCCGCCATGCGCCGGGACCTGGGCCTCTCGCCCAGCGCGCCCACCTGGTTCACCCGCACCCTCTACCTGGCGGATGGCGACCCCCATGCGCATGAGGCGCGCTGGGTGAACCTCGA
>SBFT01000017.1 GCA_006227805.1 Paracoccaceae bacterium | reverse complement strand
TCGTGTAGATATCGCCCGGCGGCGGCGCACCGCCGGCGTCGTCCGTCCGGATCGACACCAGCATCATCGCGATGTCGTAACCGGCCGAGAACACCGTCCTGAAACACCTCTCCAGCGCCGGGCGGTTGTCCATCGCCAGCACGTTCTCGCCCGAATAATAGGGGTTGAAGTCGAACGGATTGGAGACCGAGGCATATTCCGGGATCTGGTCTTCAAGCTCCGCCCTGATCTGGGGGGGGAAGGCGGTGAACTCCGGCGCCAGACCGTCGGCGGTATCGAGGATCAGCGCCTTCTCCCCGCCCGAGATCGTCAGGGCCACGGTCTTCCGGCCCCCGGGACGCAGCGGCACCGTCAGCATCTTCAGCGTTTCATCGAGTTCCGGCAGGGACTGCACCCGGATGACGCCGCACCGCTGGAACAGGGCGTCGATCATGTCGTCCGGGGCGATCATCGCGCCCGAATGCGTGGCGGCGAGGGCGGCCGAACCCGATGTCCGGCCCGTCTTCAGAGCGACGATGGGCAGGCCGCGATCGGCTGCGCGCGCGGCCGCCCTGCTGAAGGCGACAGGGTCACCGATGGATTCCGCGAACATGCCGATGGCCTCGATCCTGGGATCGTCCACCAGCACATCGATCAGGTCCGGGAACCCGATCTGCGCCTGGTTCCCGACCGCGGCCATGATCGCGGCCGGAACCGACCTCTGGCTGGCAGGGTAGTTGAAGAGAACCCCGCCGCTCGACGACAGGATGGCGACGCCCTTCTCCATCTGCCGCGGCCGGTGGCTCTGGACCGGCCACAAGGCCAGATGGTCGAGGCAATTCAGCAATCCGTTGGCATTGGGCCCCAGCACGGCGAGGTCCTGCGCCGCCTGAACCAGCGCGCGCTGCGTGGACAGGCCCTTGTCGCCAAGCTCGGAGAACCCGGCGGAATAGCACACCGCGCCGCCGCCTCCGCGCCGGGCGAGATCGCGCACGATATCGACCGTGGCCCTTGCCGGGACGTTCAGGAAGGCGGCGTCGGGGCCTTCGGGAAGGTCCCCGACCGACCGGAACGCCGGCAGGCCCGCGATCTCGTGCCGGGTCGGATGCACGGGCCAGATCTCGCCCCGAAAGCCCGAGGCGCGCAGCATTTCGATCGCCGGTATGTTGCCGAGGCCGCCCACCATCGCCACATGCCGGGGGGCCAGCAGGCGCTTGAGGTTCCTGCGGCGCACGCCCGGGGCAGGGTCGGGCGGCAGGGCCGCGGCGACTGCGTCTTGCTTCGGCAGGTCTTCGAGCATCCGATCCACCCTGCTACGAGGATGTGCCCCCGGCCGGTCGGGACAGGGTCCGCGCATGAGCCTCGGGGCACTTTGCCGAACTCGACTCTAGGAAATCCGCGGGTTAATCTGAAATACATGCTGAGCCTTGCATTATCAGGAAATGTTATGGTCTGGAGATGATCAGTCATCGCAAGATGGAAGCGTTCCGCGCCATCGTCGCGGTGGGTTCGATGTCGGCCGCGGCCGAGCGGCTGAACACGTCGCAGCCCAATCTCAGCAGGCTGATTTCGGATCTCGAGCGCGAAGTGGGCTTCGTCCTCTTCCGGCGCCACAGCAAGGGCCTCACCCTGACGCCGGAAGGGCAGCTGTTCTTCAAGGAAGTGGACCGATCCTATCGTGGCCTGGCCGAGATCAGCCTCGCCGCGCAGCAGATACGTGACCTGCAGACGGCGCAGGTATCGCTGGGCAGCATCTCGGGTGCCCTGGTTTCGGTCGTGCCGCCTGCGACACGTCGCTGGCGGGAAACCCATGGTGATCTGTCGCTGCGGCTCGAGTTGCAGGATTCCGACCGGCTGGTCCAGATGACGCAGTCGGGCTGGCTGGATCTGGCGATCGTGCGGGCCAAGCCCCAGTTCTTCGATGTCGAGGTCCTGATGCAGCGCAGCGTTCCCTATGTGGCCCTGGCCAGGGCCGGTGTGACCTCGATCGACGGGATGGACGACGTCGACATCACGAAACTGGTCGACCCGCTGATCACGCCCGGGGCGACCTTCGTCGCGGCGCGCTGCACCGATCCGGACGTCGCGGCGGCGATCCTGCAGAAGACCCGGATCGACTGCTACCTGTCCCTGCCCGGGATAAACCTGGCCCTTCAGGGGCTTGGAGTCGCGCTGGTCGAGCCGATCATCGCCGGGCACTTTGCCGAAACGCTGGGATCGGCGGTGCAGATCCGTCCCTTCAGGGGGGCTCCCAACTTCGATGTCGCGCTGATCACGCCGGACGGGAAGACCCTGTCCCATGCCTGTCGGCAATTCGCGGACATGCTGGTCGGCCAGATCGATCAACGGATCGCCTTCTGCGCCGAAGCGGCCGGGCGGGCGTCAGAGCATCCGGCCTGATCCGCCCTTCGATCCGACCGGACATGGCGCCGTTTTCGCGGCCCGGTTCCGGGCTTCGCCACCGCCCCTTTTCGTCGCACTTGCGATCGGGCCGAGAATCTGGGATCAATGCGCTCATCTCTGGCACAGATCATGAGGGCCGCAGACCACCCGTAACAGGGCATGGAGCGACTCGTGACATCAAGGCCACAGGCATTTCCCAATTCGATTGCGCGCCTCTCAGGGCCATCCGACCGCAGGCGGAGGTGGTCCCGATGATGGCCCCTGTCCGCCAGTGGGCCGAGATGAAGGCCCCCGATTTCCGGGATGTGCCGCCGGATGCGGTGGCGGTGCTTCCCCTGGGCGCGGTCGAACAGCACGGGCCGCACCTGCCGCTCTGCGTGGATTACCAGTTGATCGAGGCGGTTCTGGACCGGGCCATGCCGCTGGTCGACCCCTCGGTCCGGGTTCTGGTGTTGCCCACCCTGCGGGTGACCAAGAGCGACGAACACATCCGCCACGCGGGCACGCTGTCGCTGTCGGCGGACACGCTGCTGGCCGTCCTGCGGGATCTGGGCGCATCGGTGGCAAGGGCGGGCGTGACCCGTCTGGTCCTGTTCAACGGACATGGCGGCAATTCCGCGCTGCTCCAGGTCGTGGCGCGCGACCTGCGGCTGCGGCACGGGATGAAGGCGGTCGCGTGCAGCTGGTCGGATTTCGCCGAGACCCAAGGCCTGTTCGACCCCGAGGACTGGGCGCGCGACCTGCATGCGGGGGCCAGCGAAACTTCGGCCATGCTCGCCGCGCGGCCCGATCTGGTGGACATGTCGGCGGCACCCGCGCCGGACAGCGTCATCCCCTCGTGGCAGTCGACATACCGTTTCGTCGGTCTGACCGGAAAGGCGGTCCGGCCGGGCTGGATCATCGACGATCTGGCGCGATCGGGTGTCGTGGGCGATGCGCGGGATGCCGATGCAAGTCGCGGTGCGGCCCTGCTCGACGGGTCGGCCCGGAATTTCGCGGCGTTCCTGAAGGAATTCAGCGCGTTCGAGTTCAGGGGGCAGGAAGGATGAACGCGTCCCTCCGCCGCACGCACCTGAGAGGCGTCGGCGTCCCCCGGGCGCTGGTGTCCGACGAGGCATCCTTCGGCGGGCGGGTGGATAACGATCTGATCTGCGGAACGCTGGTGATCGACGACGGGCGCGCGGTCGCGTTGCAGGCCGGGGACGCCGAGACCGCGCCCGTCCGGCTGGTGCTGCCGCGTCTGGCCGAAGCGCATGTCCATCTGGACAAGTGCCACAGCGTGCACCGCTGCCGCGACGTGGGCGGCGATCTGGCGGCGGCCATCGCGGCGCAACTGCGCGACAAGGTGCTCTGGACGCGTGAGGATCTGCACGCGCGCGCCGCGCGGGGTCTGACCGAGCTGATCGCGGCGGGCTGCGGTGCGGTGCGCAGCCATGTGGACTGGGGCACCGGTCCGGGCGATCCCGAAGTGCCGCTCGCCTGGGAGGTCCTGGGCGACCTGGCCGAGGCTGCGCGCGCCGCCGGCGTCATCCTGCAGCGCGCTGCCCTGACCGGCATCGACGAGATGGCCGATCCCGCCCGTGCCCGGGCGGTGGCCGCGCGCGTCGCCCGCGATGGGGGCGTTCTGGGCAGTTTCGTGCTGACCCACGCAGACCGGCGCGCGGGGCTGAGCAATCTCTTCCGCCTGGCCGACCGGCATGGCCTCGCGCTCGACTTCCACGTGGACGAGGGGCTCGACCCGGCGCTCGACGGTCTGGAACTCATCGCCGATGTCGCGCTTGAGATGCGTTTCAAGGGGCCTGTCCTCTGCGGTCATGCCTGCAGTTTGGCCTCGCGGGCCGACGGGGACGTCGCGCGCATCGCCGACAAGCTGGCCCGCGCGGGCATCGCCGTCTGCGCGCTGCCCGCGACGAACCTCTACCTCCAGGGCAGGGGGACGGGCACGCCCGACCGGCGCGGGATCACCCGCCTCCACGAACTGGCCGCGCGCGGGGTGGATGTCGTGATCGGCACCGACAACGTGCGCGATGCCTTCTGCCCGGTGGGACGCCATGATCCAATGGCCTCGCTCTCGCTGGCGGTGCTGGGCGGCCATCTCGACCCGCCCTTCGGGCGCCATCTGCCGGCCATCACCACGACCGCCCGGCGCGCGATGGGCCTGCCGCCAAAGCATGTCGACGGTGCCCGCACGGAGGATCTTCTGGTCTTCGACACGCCTTCGCTGCCCGATCTTCTGTCGGCCACATCCTCACCCATTCCCTTGACCGAACATCCGGACCTGACCCATGCCTGACGACAAAGCCAACCCGACCGCCGACTGGACCCGCATCGCCGCCGACCTCGCCCCGGTCGAGGTGCTGGACGACCCGGTGACCATAAAGAAGCGCAGCCGCGACTTCTTCTGGTATTCGCCGATCCTGAACGACCAGTTGCGCCGGTCCTTCGGCGATCTGGTCGCCCGTCCGAAAACACGCGAAGAACTGGCGCACTGCCTGTCGGTCGCCCATGCGCATGAGGTGCCCGTCACCCTGCGCGGCGGCGGGACCGGCAATTACGGCCAGGCGGTTCCCGTCCAAGGCGGCCTGATCGTCGAGACGACCGCGATGAACCGCATCCTCGAGATCGGGGAAGGCTTCGTGCGGGTCGAGGCGGGGGCGCTGATGGCGGACATCAACGCCGCGCTGAAACCGCATGGCTGGGAAATGGCCATGTTCCCCTCGACCCAGGACATCGCCACGGTCGGCGGCTTCGTGGCGGGGGGCTCGGCCGGGATCGGATCGATCGCCAACGGCCCCTTGCGCGAGAACGGCAACATCGCCCGGCTGAAGGTGCTGTCGGTCGAGGCCGATCCGGTCGAACATGTCTTCGACGGGGACGAGGCGCTGCGCATCCACCATGCCTGGGGCCTGAACGGCGCGATCACCGAGGTCACGCTGCGCACCGTGCCGACACGCGACTGGGTCGGCTGCATGGCGGGGTTTGACAGCTACCGCGCCGCCTACGGCGCGGGCCATGCGCTGGCCTCGGCCGATGACGCGGTGATCGCGCGCAAGCTCTGTTCGGTGGTCGATACCCGGATCGCGGATTATTTCCCCCGCCTCGACGCCCATGTGCCCAAAGGCCGGCACCTGCTGGTCACGCTGGTCCCGCGTGAACATCTGGACGCCCTGCGCGCCCTGGTGGCCGGGCATGGCGGCACGCTGCATCTGGCCATCGACGAAGGCGAACGGCAGGCCTTGAAGCTGCCGCATGTCTTCGAATTCGCCTACAACCACACGACGCTTCAGGTCCTGAAATCGGACCGGTCCGCGACCTACCAGCAGATCGGCGTGCCCGACGCCTCGGACGCCGCCCGTGTCGAGGCGATGCGCGCGCGGCTGGGCGACGATGTCTGGTCGCATCACGAATTCACCCGCTGGGGCGGACTGGTCTACGCGGCCGACCTGCCGATCATCTGGTTCCGCGACGCGGACCGCCTGGCCGAGATCAACGCCACCTACGAGGCCGACGGCTTCACCGTCTACGATGCCCATGTGAACGTCATCGAAGGCAACCACATGCAGCCCGATTACCGCCACCTGGCCTGGAAGAAGCGGCTCGATCCCAAGGGCCTATTGAACCCCGGCAAGTCTCTGGAATGGGAGAAGGTGCGCCACCTCTCCGCCGACGAGATCGAGGCCCTCGGGCCCGCCCGGACACCCGCCTGACCGATGTGAGGAGACACCTGAAATGGCACGCTTCGACCTTATCCCGCTCACCCCCACCTTCGGCGTCGAGGTGAAGGGCCTCGACCTGATGGAGGTGACCGCCGAAAACCTCTTCCCCGAATTGCGGGCGCTTTTCGAGGAACACTCGGCGCTTCTCTTCCGGGCGCAGGACCTGTCCCCGGAGAAGCATCTGGAACTCGCGGGGCTCTTCGGACCCATCGAGGACCGCGAGGCAGATACCCGCAAGCCCGGCGAGACGTTCAGGATCCCCGAGGTGTCGAACGTCCAGGAAGACGGCACGACAAGCGGCGAGATGGACCTCAAGACCCTGAACCTGAAGGCGAACTTCCTCTGGCACGCCGACAGCACCTTCCTGCCGGTGCCCGCGCTGATCAACATCCTTGTCGGGCGGATCGTCACGACCGAAGGCGGCGCCACGGAACTCGCCTCGACCCGCGCGGCCTGGGCCGAGATGCCCGAGGAGATGAAGGCGCGTATCCGGGGCAGGGGCATCTGGCACCGCTACAGCCATTCCCGCAAGAAGATCTCGGAAGAGCTGTCGCGCCTGCCGATGTTCCATAAATGGCCCGACACGCACTGGAACGCGGTCTGGACCAACCCGATCAACGGGCGCGAGGCGCTATACATTGCAAGCCACGCCTTCAAGGTCGATGGCTACGACGAACCGGCAAGCCAGGCGCTGATCGACGACCTGACCGCCTTCTGCACCCAGGGCAGATACGTCTATTCGCATCGCTGGTCGGTCGGCGACGTGCTGATGTGGGACCAGCGCGCCGTGCTGCACCGGGGCACGCCCTGGCCTTACGCGCAGCCGCGCAAGCTCTCCAGCATCTGTTCCAGCGTCCGCGACAGCGACGGTCTGTCCGCGATGCGCGTCGCGCCGGACGCGGCCTGATGGACCAGGTCCTTTTGCTGGTCGAGGCGGCACTGGTCGCGGGGCCGGGCCTGTGGATGGCGGTCGCAGTCTTCGACAACTGGCGCCATCCGCGCCTGAACGAGGCGGCCGTGGCGACGGTCGTGCGGCTTGACCTGTTGGCGCAGGACTACCCCGAGGATTTCGCGCTGATCGCGCATCGACGGATCGACGCCCCGCGCACCATCCGGCGCCTCTTTTGGGCGATCCGCCTTGCCGAGACGGTCGCGGCGGCGGCGCTGATCGGCTCGGCGCTCCTGCTTCTTCTGGCGGCCGGGGCTCTTGTGCCGGTTGCCCTGGCCACGGGGGCCGCGATCGTGTCCGCCGCCTTCTTCACGCTGATCTGGGCGGGTTTCCTGATCGGCGGCAACTATTTCGCCTACTGGTATTGCCACCAATGGGCGCAGTCGAACCATTTCATGCTGATGGTCTGGGGGCTTTTGGTGCTTCTGGTCTTGAAGCCCTAGCGCCCGCGCAGATTTCGATCGAGTTGGGTGGTCGCTTCGGTTGAGGCGCGCTGAAACCGCACCGAGTGAACGCGTCTTCGGTAGGCAGCCACCTTCGGCACTCTGCGCAGGGTTCGCGTAGTTGATCCTCTGCTGGGCAAAGGCCGCGTGCACCTGAACGCCGAAACTGAACGGGGTCTGCAGAGGAGTGTTCTGCGGCGTGCGGAAATCGTCCCTGATCGACGTACTGGTGACGCCGATCAGGGCGACCTTGCCGCGGACAAGGTCCGGGTCTGCCACCGGGGGCAGGATCGGTCGAAGGATCGTGTTCCGGACGCTTGCCCACGGCAATCTGCCGGCCAGGGACGTCCGAGGACGCGCACCGCTGGCGCGTGACCTGAACAGCGCTCTCTCGCATGGTGTTTCGCGTCAGTGTCGAAGACATTGCATGAAGACGGTGCATGATGTGAGAAGATCTCCATGCGAACACCAGGGTATCGCCGACCGTGACAGGGCAGAAGGACAACGGGCTCTCCCAGATCCTGACGGGGCTGGCGCGCGACATGCGCTGGTCCTATCTGCCGCCTCTCATGGTCTATTTCGCCGCGGGCGTTTCGGGCCTGACCTCGGTCGTCGGGGCCTTCTTCCTGAAGGAGTATCTTGGTCTTTCGGCCGCCTTCGTCGCCGGCTTGTCGTTCTGGGCCGGACTGCCCTGGATCCTGAAGATGCCCATCGGCCATATGGTGGACCTTCTCTGGCGATGGAAGGCCATGTTCGTCCTGGCCGGCGCCGGCCTCATCACCGGGTCGCTCCTGATCATGTACGGCCTCGTCACGGACCCGGCGAGGATGAGCAGCGTGATGCCGCTCGGGTCATGGTACGTGATCGCGCTGCTTCTGGCGCCCGCCGGCTATGCGGTCCAGGATGTCGTGGCGGACGCGATGACGGTCGAGGCCGTGCCAGTCGCGGACAGCGACGGCCGCGCCTTCACCGAAGACGAGACGCGATCCCTGCACACGACCATGCAGACGCTGGGCCGGATCGCCATCATCTCGGGCTTCACCTTCGTCGCCGCCATGAACATATGGATATTCTCGGATATCGAAGACCTTGGCCGCGCCGAGAAACTGGCGCTTTACGGCAAGGTCTACCTGATCGCCCTGATCATACCCGCCCTGTCGGTCAGCGGCGTCGCATGGCACGCGGTGATGCAGCGGCGCCGCGGGACCGATCCCCGTCGGGACGCAGCGGCCGGGGGAACGCAAGTCGACTGGCACATTCTTGGCGGTGCGCTGCTGTTCGTGCTTCTGAGCATCGCTCTGGGAACCTCCGACTTCGCCTATGCCCAGGAGCTGGTCTTCGCGACGTCCTTCGCGGTGATCCTGTTCCTGATGTCGCGCCTTCTGAGGGAACTCGAGCGTGACGCGGCCCGGGTTCTGGTCGGAACCGCCGTCATCATCTTCGTCTTTCGCGCGGTGCCCCTGCCCGGGGCCGGGCTCACGTGGTTCGAGATCGACGAGCTGGGTTTCGACGAACGGTTCCTGTCGATCCTGGCCTTCATCACGTCCCTGCTGGCGCTTGTGGGCCTCGTGGTGCTGCGACCGCTGATGGCAAGCAGGTCGATCGCCTATATCGTGGTCCTGCTGACCATGGCGGCGGGCATCCTGTCGCTGCCGAACATCGCGCTGTATTACGGGGTGCATGAATGGACGTCGGCGCGAACCGGGGGCGTGGTCGATGCGCGGTTCATCGCCATTCTCGACACGGCGATCGAGTCGCCGCTCGGACAGGTTGCGATGGTGCCGATGCTGGCCTGGATCGCCCGCAACGCGCCGCCGCACCTCAAGGCGACCTTCTTCGCCGTCATGGCCTCGTTCACCAACATGGCGCTGTCCGCGGCCAGCCTCGGGACCAAGTATCTCAACCAGATCTACCTGGTGACCCGGCAATCGGTCGATCCGGTGACCGGACAGCAGATCTCGGCCGCCGATTACAGCCAGTTGGGTCACCTGCTTGTCACGGTGGCGCTGATCGCCGTGCTGGTGCCCCTTGCGGCTGTCTTCCTCGTCCAGCGGTCCCGGTTCCGGACCGACGAATGACCCCGAGGCGTCCCCGGGCGGTCCAGCGCCGCGCTAGGGCCTTGCCGCAGTCGATGCGCTCAGGCGAAGCCGCAACTGCTTTTCGATCTCGACGATCGCGAAGAAGGCGGCGCCGACGGCGACGATCAGCACGCCGTCGGCCAGCGGCACGGCCTCGGTTCCGAACAGCGCCTGCAGCGGCGGCAGGTAGGTG
>SBFT01000283.1 GCA_006227805.1 Paracoccaceae bacterium | reverse complement strand
ACGATCGCGCTCGCGCTCGCCATGCCCGCCATGGAAGAGGAGGTCACGCTGCGCGGCGTCACCGCCTTCGCGGCGGGCACCACCTTCTCGCGCCCCTTCGAGGCCTTCGTGGCGCGCGTCAACGAAACCGGCGCGGGCGTCGTCCAGATCGAATTCGTGGGCGGGCCCGAGGCGGTGCCGACCTTCGAGCTGGGCAATGCCGTCTCGACCGGGATCGTGGACATCGCCAACAACACGACCGCCTTCTATGCGCCCCTTCTGCCGATGGGCGGCGCGCTGAAACTGGCGACGACCACGATCCAGGAACAGCGCGCGAATGGCTGCTACGACATGATCGACGCGATGCACCAGGAACAGATGAACGTGAAATACCTGGCGCGGACCGGGGACAACATCCAGTTCCACATCTACCTCACCTCGGAAGTGACCAAGCCCGACCTTTCGGGCCTTACGATCCGCACCACGCCGGTCTATCGTGCGATGCTCGAGGCGCTGGGGGCGACGCCCGTGCAGACCGCCCCGGGCGAGGTCTATACCGCGCTGGAACGCGGCTCGATCGACGGCTACGGCTGGCCGGTCCAGGGTGTTCTCGACCTTGGCTGGGACGAACAGACCAAGTTCCGGATCGATCCGGGCTTCTACCAGGTGGATGTGAACTTCCTCGTCAACCTCGACCGCTGGAACAGCCTCTCGGACGAGGCGAAGGCGGTGCTTGAAGCCGCCGCCGAATGGACCGAGGCGCAGAGCGCCGAGAACATCGCGATCAACGCGGCCGAAGCCGCGAAACAGGCCGAGGCCGGGATCCAGACCATCACCTTCGACGAGGCGGGCACCGCGCTCTGGTCCGAGACGGCGCAAAGTGCCGGCTGGGCCGAGATGGCCGCCATCGACGCGGCCAAGGCCGAGGCGCTGCGCGCCTGCCTGGTGAAGTAAGTCCGATCGGGGCGGGCCCGGCGGTCCGCCCCGACGCTTGCGCACCATGAGGACCGCCCTCTCCCTTTTCGACCGGCTGCTGACCGCGCTCGCCTGGGTGGCGGGCGCGATCGCCGTGGCGATCGTCGTGGCGATCTGCCTCAACGTGGCGCTGCGCAACATCCTGGGCCAGACGATCTACGGCCTGTTCGACGCGATCGAATACGGCCTTCTGGCGATGACCTTCCTCGCCGCGCCCTGGGTCCTGTCGAAGAACGCCCATGTCACGGTCGACCTGATCAGCCGCGGCCTGCCCCCGGGACCGGGACGCAGGCTGGCGCGGATCACCAGCCTGATCGGCTGCGCCGTGGCGGTGATCTTCCTGATCTACGCCTTCCAGGCGATGACCGCGTCCATGGCGCGCGGCTCGATGATCCGCACCGCGTTCACCTTCCCCGAATGGTGGACCCTCAGCGTCGCACCCTTGTCCTTCGCGCTGATCGCGCTGGAGTTCCTGCGCCAGGCCGTCTGGCCGCCGGGGCGCCCCATGACCGAAACGGGGCTGTGACGGGATGGAATGGCCGCTTGTCCTTGCCCTGATGCTGGGCGGCCTGGGGGTGCTGCTGCTGATCGGGCTGCCGGTCGCCTTCGCCTTCATCGCCGTGACGATGCTGGGCGCCTTCGAGGTTCTGGGCGGCGAACGCGGGCTGATGCAACTGGCGCGCAACGCCTCGCTGTCCATCGCGAATTTCCAGCTGGCGCCGATCCCGCTCTTCATCCTGATGGGCGAGATCCTGTTCCAGACCCGGGTGGCGCACAGGGCCATCGACGCGGTCGAACGGGTGGTGACGCGCATTCCGGGGCGATTGTCGGTCGTCACCATCTTCGGGGGCACGATTTTCGCGGCGCTGTCGGGCTCGACCATCGCGAACACGGCGATGCTGGGCTCGACGCTGCTGCCGACCATGCTGAAGAAGGGGTATGCGCCGACCATGGCGATGGGCCCGATCATGGCCTCGGGGGCCATCGCCATGCTGATCCCGCCCTCGGCGCTGGCGGTGCTGGTGGGCTCGCTCGCGGGGATCTCGATCGCGGGGCTTCTGGTGGCGGGCATCCTGCCCGCGCTTCTGCTGTCAGCTCTCTGCGTCGTCTGGATCGTCTTCCGCGCCATACAGAACCCGGCCCTTGCCCCGTCCGAGCCGCTGCCCGCCATGACGCTCTGGGACCGCTGGCGGCCCTTCTGCGTTCATGTCTTACCCTTGTCGCTTCTCTTCGTGATCGTGATCGGCAGCCTTCTGTCCGGAATCGCGACGCCCACGGAAAGCGCGGCACTCGGCTCGCTCGGGGCGGTGCTGGTGGGGCTTCTCTATCGCTCGATCACCTGGGACCGGCTGGTCACGGCGGTGATGGAGACGGTGAAACTGTCGGTGATGATCCTCTTCATCATCGCCGCCTCCCAGACCTTCGCGCAGGTTCTCAGCTTTTCCGGGGCGACGGGGGGCCTGATCCGCGTGATCGAGGGCTATGACCTCTCCCCCCTCCAGATCCTCCTGGGGATGATCGCGCTGCTGTTGCTTCTGGGCTGCTTCATCGATCAGGTGTCGATGCTGATGGTTACGGTGCCGATCTTCGTGCCGCTGGCCAACGCGGCCGGGATCGACCCGCTGATCCTGGGGGTCGTCTACCTGCTGACGATGGAGATCGGGCTGCTGACCCCGCCTTTCGGCCTGCTGCTCTTCGTCATGCGCGGCGTCGCACCGCCCCATATCGGGATGATGACGGTCTATGCCTCGGTCTTGCCTTACGTGGTCCTGAAACTGGCGGTTCTGGCGCTGGTCGTCCTGTGGCCGCCACTGGCGACGTGGTTGCCGGGATTGCTGTAGTCGGGCGCGCGCGGCTCGCTCAAGGTTAGGAGCGAACCGGTCGCGGGAGCCTCACCCCTGCGCGTCGGCGGCCATGCCGAGGTCTCAATCCCGCTTCATCAGGAATTCCGCGACCGCCTGGTAAGCCGGCAGCGAAGTCGGGTCGATGAAGCCGTTCTGGGCCTGCGGGAAGGAGGCGACGCGCACCAGAACCATCTCGGCGGTGGGATCGACATAGATCGTCTGGCCATGAACGCCGCGCGCGGCATAGGCACCGTGGTCGTTGTGCAGAACCCACCACTGGCTGGTGTAGCTGCCTGCCCCGAAGGTCGGGAAACCGGTGCCGAACTTCGATCGGTCGCCGCCCGCACTGATCTTGTCGACGACTTCGGCCGGAAACAGACGTTCGCCGTTCAGTTCACCCCTGTTCAGCATCAGTTGTCCCAGCCGACCCAGGTCACGCAGGCCGGCGGTGATGCCTCCCCCGGCAAAGGGAACGCCCTTTCCATCGACCGTCTGGTAGGCGTCCTGCTCCACGCCCATCCGGCGCCACAACCGCTGGGACGCAAGCTCGGTCACCGACTTGCCGGACACCTTGCTGATGATCCATCCCAGCATGTCCGAGTTGATGGTCTTGTAGTGGAACGCGTCGCCGTGATTGCCTTCGGGCTGCACCTGCTGGAGGTATTCCCAGTAGCCGTCGGGGCCGGTGTAGTCCGCGGGTTTCGGCAGCGGGCTGGCGGCGGCCGAATAGAGCCAGATGTCGGCGTTCGGGTCC
>SBFT01000167.1 GCA_006227805.1 Paracoccaceae bacterium | reverse complement strand
ACATTTGGGAGGCTCGCATGGCCAAGGTCATAGATTTCCAGACGGATCCGTCGAAATACCGCCACTGGCGTGTCGAATACGATGGCCCGGTCGCAAACCTCTACATGGACGTGGACGAGAATGGCGGCCTGTTCGACGGCTACCAGCTCAAGCTGAACTCCTACGACCTGGGCGTGGACATCGAGCTCAGCGACGTGGTCCAGCGGATGCGCTTCGAACACCCCGAGGTGAAGGTCGTCGTGATGCGGTCCGGCAAGGACAACGTCTTCTGCGCCGGGGCGAACATCCGGATGCTGGGCGGGGCCGAGCATTCCCACAAGGTGAACTTCTGCAAGTTCACCAACGAGACCCGCAACACCTATGAGGCGGCCGAAGCCGACAGCGGCCAGAAATACATCGCCGCCGTCAAGGGCGCCTGCGCCGGGGGCGGCTATGAACTGGCGCTGGCGTGCAACTACATCATGCTGACGAACGACAGCGCCTCTTCCGTGGCGTTGCCCGAAGTGCCGCTGCTGGCGGTTCTTCCAGGCACCGGCGGCCTGACCCGCGTCACCGACAAGCGCAAGGTGCGCCGCGATCTCGCGGACGTGTTCTGCTCGGTCGAGGAGGGCGTGAAGGGCCAGCGCGCCGTCGACTGGCGGCTGGTGGACGAGATCGTGCCGAACTCGAAATTCGACGAGGTCGTGGCCGAACGCGCCCGCGAATTCGCCTCTGCCTCCGGGAAGGCCGACGTGGAAAAGGGCATCGAACTGACGCCCCTGTCGCGCAGCTTCGCCGAAGATGGCTCGGTCAGCTATTCTCTGGTCGAGGTCGCCATCGACCGCGCCGGCAAATGCGCGACGATCACCCTGAAGGGCCCCGATTGCGACGTGCCCGCCGACACCGACGCGCTGGTGGCGCAGGGCGCGCAGGGCTACATGCTGCGGCTGGCGCGCGAACTGGACGACGCGATCCTTCACCTGCGCCTGAACGAACGCGACATCGGGCTGGTGGTGTTCCAGACGCAAGGCGATCCGGAAGCGGTTCTGGCGCAGGAGACCCTGCTCCTGGAAAGCCGCGACCACTGGCTGGCCAACGAGATCCTGATGTTCTGGAAGCGCGTGCTGAAACGCGTCGACATGACCTCGCGCAGCCTGGTGGCGCTGGTCGAACATGGCTCGTGCTATGCCGGGGTCCTGGCCGAACTGCTCTGGGCGGTCGACCGCAGCTACATGATGCTCGAGGAATTCGAAGGCGACAACCGGCACATGGCCACCGTCACCCTGTCGGATGCGAACTTCGGCCTCTTCCCGATGTCGAACGGCCTCAGCCGCCTGGAAACCCGCTTCCTGGGCGCGCCCGAACAGGTCGAGGCGCTGAAGGACCATGTGGGCGAGGCGCTCGAGGCCGAGGAGGCCGAGAAACTGGGCCTCGTCACCTATGCCTATGACGACATCGACTGGGAGGACGAGGTGCGCCTCTTCCTGGAAGAACGCGCCAGCTTCTCGCCCGACGCGATGACCGGGATGGAAGCGAACCTGCGCTTCGCCGGCCCCGAGACGATGGAAACCCGGATCTTCGGGCGCCTGACCGCCTGGCAGAACTGGATCTTCAACCGCCCGAACGCGGTGGGGCCCAACGGCGCGCTGCAACGCTATGGCACCGGCCAGCGCGGCGAATACAACATGGAGCGGGTCTGACCCGCGATGCCTGGTGGGCGAACACCCACCCTACGGGCCCCGGTGCGCATCGGTCCCGTTCTCAACTCTCGGGTGGGTGACACCCCACCGCACCGTTTCGGAGGATGAAATGCTCGACCTGATCAATGTAAGCTACGACACCCAGATCCCGAACAACGTGGGCCTCAGCCAGGACAAGAAGGTGCTGAAGGCGCTGGAGCGCTGGCACCCCGGCTACATCAACTGGTGGAACGACCTGATCCCGCAGAACTTTCAGGAAAGCCTGGTCTACCTGCGCACCGCCGTCAGCGTCGATCCCAAGGGCTGGGCCAAGTTCGACTACGTGAAGATGCCGGAATACCGCTGGGGCGTGCTGCTGGCGCCGCAGGTCGAAGGCCGCGTGATCCCCTGCGGCGAACATGCGGGCCAGCCCGCCTGGCAGGAAGTCCCCGGCGAATACCGCAACATGCTGAAACGCCTGATCGTGATCCAGGGCGACACCGAACCCGGTTCGGTGGAACAGCAGCGCTTTCTGGGCCTGACCGCGCCGTCGCTCTATGACATGCGCAACCTCTTCCAGGTGAACGTCGAGGAAGGCCGCCACCTCTGGGCGATGGTCTACCTTCTGTTCAAGTATTTCGGCCGCGACGGCCGGGAAGAGGCGGATGACCTGCTGCGCCGGTCGTCGGGCTCGGAAGAGGCGCCGCGGATGCTGGGCGCCTTCAACGAGGAAACGCCCGACTGGCTGTCCTTCTTCATGTTCACCTATTTCACCGACCGCGACGGCAAGATGCAGCTGGAAAGCCTGGCGCAATCGGGCTTCGATCCCCTGTCGCGCACCTGCCGCTTCATGCTGACGGAGGAAGCCCACCACATGTTCGTGGGCGAGACCGGCGTGGGCCGCACCATCCAGGCCACCGTCGAGGCGATGAACCGCGCGGGCATCACCGACCCCTACGACATCGACAAGATCCGCGACCTGGGCGTGATCGACCTGCCGACGATCCAGAAGAAGCTGAACCTGCACTACACGCTGTCGCTCGATCTCTTCGGCCAGGAAATCTCGACCAACGCCGCTAATGCCTTCAACGCGGGCATCAAGGGCCGCTACATGGAGCACCGGATCGAGGATGACCACCGCCTGACCGGCGACACCTACCGCGTGCTGGACCTGGAAGGCGGCCTGATCGTGGAACGCGAGGTTCCGGCCCTTACAGCGATCAACATGCGCCTGCGCGACGATTACGTCCGCGACGCGGCAGGTGGCGTCGGCCGCTGGAACAAGATCATCGAGAAAGCGGGCATCGAGTTCGAGATGAAGCTGCCGCACCAGGCCTTCAACCGCAAGATCGGCGTCTTCGCAGGCAAGAACTTCGACCCCGATGGCAACCTGGTTTCGGGCGAGGCCTACGACAAGGGCCTGACCCAATGGCTGCCCACCCATGCCGATGGCGATTTCATCCAATCGCTGATGAAACCGTGCTATGAACCGGGCAAATACGCCAGCTGGATCGCCGCACCCAAGGTGGGCATCGACAACAAGCCGGGCGATTTCGAATACGTGAAACTGCACATGGCCTGATGAGCGACAAACCAAGGCGGGGCCGGCCGGATCCGGTCCCGTTCACCAGACAGCCGGAGAAGACCATGAGCATCGACCGTTTGGCCGGTTTTGCCCCCCGTACCCGTGCGCTCGCCTCGGACCTGGCGGTGTTGCAGGGCCCCTGCGTCGGCTGCACCGACTGCGAGGGCCTGTGCCGCGAACTGATCGAGGCGCTGGTGCTGCCGGACGTCGTCCTGGGCAAGGGACGCAAGACATGACCGCGCCGTTCAAGCAGCACCTGATCGACCCTGAAATCTGCATCCGCTGCTACACCTGCGAGATGACCTGTCCGGA
>SBFT01000293.1 GCA_006227805.1 Paracoccaceae bacterium | reverse complement strand
CCCCGTTCGCCCAGGACCTGGAACTGCGTCTGGGCAACGTCGCGGGCGCGGTGAAAATGGCAGCCGGTCTCGGCCATGTCCTGCCGGATCCGTTCCAGATCATCCATCGCCGCCAATCCGCCCGGTTTCTTGTCGTTTTGGGGATTCTACCCAAAGCCGTGTTCGGTTAGAACGAAAAAAGAGGAACGGGGTCCCGATGCCGGACCCGGGCAGCGGAGGGCAGGCGCGGCATGGCCAATCTGGCGGTTGTCACGATGGTGCGGGACGACCTGTTCTTCCTCGACATCTGGTTGCGCCATTACGGCGCGATGGTGGGGCGCGAGAACCTCTACATCGTCAATCACGGGCGCGGCGCGGATGTGGCGCGCCTGGCCGAGGGCTGCAACCTGATCGGCATTCCCGGCGAGGCGCACAAGTCCTTCGACATGAAGCGCTGGCGGCTGCTGAACAACCTGGTGGGAGGCCTGCGCAGCTATTACGACTGGGTCATTGTGGGCGACGTGGACGAACTGGTGGTGATAGACCCGCAAGCGGGTCAGTCCCTGCCGGATTTCCTGGCCGCCCAGCCCCAGCGCCGGGTCCTGACACCGCTGGGCCTGGAAGTGATCCACCGCATCGACATCGAGGACCAGCCCATCGGGGCCCATGTGCTGGGGCCGCGGCGGCATGTCCGGCCTGCGCCGCATTACTCGAAGCCCTGTGTCCTTTCGCTGGGCACCAAGATCGCGCGGGGCGGGCACTTCACCCAGGCCGACAAGCTTGTGACGCCCGATCACCTCTATCTCTTTCACCTGAAGTTCTGCGATTTCGACGCCTATCGCGCGGCGATGGACCGCCGCAACGCGGTCACCGCCGAGATCGGGGCAGGCATCAAGGACACCGCCATCGGACGGCACTGGTTCGCCGAGGAACGCGGAGAGGACCGCGCCGTCTTCGACGCCTTCGCGCGGCTTCAGATGCAGGAGGGCTTCGACATGGGCCCCCTGCGCCGCAAGATGCACCGCAGCTGGAAGCCGCGCGGCGACAGCGGCTTCTGGCAGTTCGACCGCCCCGACCACGCCAGCCAGTACCATTTGCCGGATCGCTTCAACGGCGTGTTCTAGACACCTGATTTCAATAGGAAATCCCGCAGAGCATCCAGCGTCTGGTCCGGCGATTGCTCGGGAAAGAAATGCCCGCCCGGGATGGGACGGGCGCGCATGTCGCTCAGCCTGTCGGCCCAGGTCGCGGCGACATCGTAGCGCCGCGCCATCGGCCCGTCGGCGCCGAAGAGAACCAGCGCGGGCGCGCTCACCCGCCGGGCCAGATCTGCGGCGTCGCGGTCGAAATCGACCTCGATCGCGGCGCGGTAATCGTTGCACATCGTGTGGATCTTGCCCGGGTCGCGCCAGGCGCGGCGATAGGCCCCGAGTGCCACGGGATCGAACTGCGCCAGCGTGGCCTTGCCCCAGCCCAGAAGGCAGCGTTCGAAGAAGAGATCGGGGTCATGCCCGATCAGGGTTTCGGGAAAAGGCGTGGGCTGGGCCAGGAAGAACCAGTGATAATAGTCCCTTGCGACGCCCTGCGTCAGCCGGTCCAGCAGCAGATGCGTGGGCACGATGTCCATGAGCGTCAGGCTGGCCACGGCCCGAGGTGTATCCAGCGCCATCCGGTGCGCGGTGCGCGCACCCCGGTCATGGCCCGCGACATGGAAGTGCCGGAACCCGAGATGCGACATCAGCGCCACCTGATCGGCGGCCATCTCGGCAAAGCTCATCGCCGCCACGCCCTCGGGCCCCGAACTCTCGCCATAGCCGCGCAGATCGGCCGCAACCACGGTGAAATCACGCGCCAGGCCGGGCGCGATGGCCCGCCACATCGCGCGGGTCTGGGGAAATCCGTGCAGGAGCAGGACCGGCGGCCCCTCGCCGCCGCGGGAATAGGCGATGGTCTGGCCGTTCACCCGCGCGCGCGACCCGGTGAAGCCGGGGATGATGTCCTGGGACATGCGTGTTGCCTTTCCTGCCGTCATGGCCTTTCTATCGTGGCATCATCCCCCAGTCGAACCGGAAAGAAGGTCAGGTCTTGCAGGACGCGCGCAACGCACCCCTTCTGGGCATCGGCTTCATGCTGGCGGGGATGTTCTTCATCTCGGTCAACGACGTCTTCATCAAGGGCCTGTCGGGCGGCTATCCCCTGCACCAGATCGTCGCGTTCCGCTCGGGCGTGGGCCTGATCTTCGTGGCCGTCTTCCTGATGCTCGAGGGCGGGCCGCGCCTGCTGATCGTCCAGCGTCCCTGGCTGCATGTGCTGCGCGCGGTGCTGGTCGTCTTCGCCAATTCCGCCTTCTACCTGGCCTTCGTCGCCATGCCGCTGGCGACGGCGACGGCGCTCTACTTCGTGGCGCCGCTCTTCGTCACGCTGCTGTCGATCCCGGTCCTGGGCGAAAAGGTCGGCCCCTGGCGGCTGGGCGCGATCCTCGCGGGCTTCGGGGGCGTGCTGGTGATGCTGGGCCCCGAACTCGAGGGCGGCGCGGGCTGGGCCGCCGTCCTGCCGGTCCTGTCTGCGGCAGGCTATGCGGGCACCTCCGTCCTGACGCGCAAGCTGGGGCAGGCGACCAGCGCCTCGGCGCTGGCGATGCACATGCAGCTGGCCTTCCTTCTGGTCGCGGCGGTGATGTATCTGGTGGCGGGCGACGGGCGCTATGCGGACAGCTTCGCCTCGGAAAGCCTGCGCTTCGCCTTCGCGCCCTGGGTCTGGCCGGACCCCGCCGACCTGCCGCGCCTGATCGGCCTGGGGCTTCTGTCGGCCTGCATCGGCTATGCGATGGCGCAGGCCTACCGGCAGGCGCAGGCCTCGGTCGTGGCGCCCTTCGAATATGTCCTGATGATCTTCGCCCTGTTCTGGGGCTGGATGATCTTCGACGAATGGCCGCGCTGGACGGTGTTCGTGGGGGCCGCGATCATCATCGCCTCGGGCATCGCCATCGTCTGGCGCGACCGAAAGGCCGCGCGCGCAGGCAGAAAAAAGACAGCCGCAGGTCGGATTTGACCAATCTTCGGGCGACGCTCCGGGAGTAGGGTCGCCCCGAGAGAGGACGCATCCAAGATGCACGAGCGTCGCATACCCGAGTGGCTGCGCCACGCCCCCGCGCCCAGCGTGCGCGGCTTCGCCATCCTGGCCGGAACCGAGGCGATCGCCCGAGGCATCCTGATCTCGGTCTTTCCGCTTGCGCTCTACGAGGGTCTGGGGGACGCGCAGACCGTCAGCAAGGCCTATTTCTGGGTCGGGGTCCTGTCGCTGATCACCGGACTGATGGTGCCCTTCGTCACCCGCTATGTCGCCCGCCGCTGGGTCTATTCGACCGGGGCGGCGATGTTCGCGACAGGCGCGCTGGTCGCCACGCAGGGCAGCGGGCCCGCCGTGGTGACGGGCCTTCTGCTGATCGCGATGGCCACCGTGATCTGCTTTGTCTGCTTCAACGCCTATGTCCTCGATTACATTTCCAAGATCGAGCTGGGCCGGTGCGAGACGTCGCGCATGTTCTATTCCGCTTTCGGCTGGACGGCGGGACCGGTCCTGGGCGTCAGCCTGCGCAACTGGTGGGAGCCCGCGCCCTTCGTGATCGCAGCCACGGCGGCGACGGTGATGCTGGGTCTGTTCCTTTACCTGCGGCTGGGCAACGGCAAGCTGATCACGCGGGCCGCGCGGCCGGCGGTCAATCCGCTGTCCTACATGCCGCGCTTCATCGCCCAGCCGCGCCTTGTGGCCGGGTTCCTCTTCGCCACGTTCCGCTCCTGCGGCTGGTGGGTCTATGTCGTCTACCTGCCGATCTTCGCCATCGAATCGGGCCTGGGCGACCGCCTCGGCGGGATCGTCCTGTCGATCAGCAACGGCTTTCTGTTCCTGACGCCCTTCATGCTGCGCTGGATGCGGGCGAACTCGATCCGTCATGCGGTGCGCACGGGGTTCCTGTTGGCGGGGCTTCTCTTTGCCGGCGCGGGGGCCGTGTCCGGGATGCCCTGGCTGGCGATCCTGGCGCTGGTGGCGGGGTCGTTCTTCCTGATCCTTCTGGATGTCAGCGGCGGCCTGCCCTTCCTGATGGCGGTCAAGCCTTCCGAGCGGACCGAGATGTCGGCGATCTATTCCAGCTATCGCGACGTGTCGGGAATCCTGACGCCGGGCGCCGCCTGGCTGGTGCTGCTGGTCGCGCCCCTGTCGGGGATATTCGTGGCAGGCGGCGCGGGGCTTCTGGCGATGTGGGCGCTGGCGGGGCGCCTGCATCCGCGCCTGGGCCAGGCGCGGCCGATCCGCATGGAAGAGGGGCCGCTTCTGCCCCGGCGCGACACCCTGGGCGAGACGCCCGCGGAATAGGTCCCGCGTCTTCCTCTTGCCGAAAATATCCCGGGGAGCCCGAGGGGTGGAACCCCTCGGCCTTACCGCGACATCAGCTCAACGCCTGCAGGATCCGCGCCCAGGACCGGATGCCCTTGTGGAAGCTCTCGAGGTCGTATTTCTCGTTCGGCGAGTGGATCTGGTCGTCATCCTTGCCGAAGCCGATCAGCATCGGCGTCGTCCCCGCGATGTTCAGGAAATGCCCCGCGATGGGGATCGATCCGCCGCAGCCGATATAGGCCGCGGTGTCGGGCCATTCGTCCGACAGGGCGCGGCGGGCCGCCTCGAAGGCCGGGTCCGAGGTGTCGAATTGTCCGGCCTTCGAGGCGCCGTGGCCGTGGAATTCGACGCTGCAATCGGGCGGCAGCAAGTCGCGCACCATCTTGCGGAAGCTTTCGCGGATCGCCAGCGGGTCCTGCTGGCCCACCAGGCGGAAGCTGATCTTGGCATGTGCCTTCGAGGGCAGGACGGTCTTGAAGCCGTCGCCCGTATAGCCGCCCCAGATGCCGTTCACCTCGCAGGTGGGGCGCGACCAGATCATCTCGAGCGCGCTGCGGCCGGCCTCGCCCGCAGGCACCGACAGGCCGACGTCGCCCAGGAAGGCGCCCGCGTCGAAGCCCAGCCCCTCCCATTGCGCGCGCAGCGCGTTCGAGATCTCGGGGACGCCGTCATAGAAGCCCGGCACGGTGATCCGTCCCGTCTCGTCATGGAGTGCCGCGATCACGCGCGCCATCACCCGGATCGGGTTCATCGCGGCGCCGCCATACATGCCGGAATGGAGGTCCTTGTCGGGCCCCGTGATGGTGAATTCCTCGCCCAGCAGGCCGCGCAGCATCGTGGTGATCGCGGGCACCCGGCTGTCGAAGAGACCGGTGTCGCAGATCAGCGCCAGGTCCGCCTTCAGCGCGTCCTTGTGCGCCTCCATGAAGGGCACGAGCGAGGGCGAGCCCGATTCCTCCTCGCCCTCCAGGAAGAAGGTGATCCGGCAGGGCAGGGACCCGTTCACCGCGATCCAGGCGCGGCAGGCCTCGACGAAGGTCATCAGCTGGCCCTTGTCGTCGGCCGCACCCCGGCCCCGGATCACGCGGCCCTTGGGGGTGTCCTGCACTTCGGGGTCGAACGGGTCGCGGTGCCAGAGGTTCAGCGGGTCGACCGGCTGGACGTCGTAATGGCCATAGAACAGGAAGTGGCGCGCGCCTTCGCCGATCGTGCCCATCACCATGGGATGGCCCGGGGTCGGGCATTTGCGCACATCCGCACCCAGCGAGGCCAGGTCCGCCACCAGCCAGTCGGCGGCGCGGTCGCAATCGGCCTTGAAGGCGGGATCGGTCGAGATCGAGGGGATGCGCAGCAGCGCCATGAGCCGGTCGAGCGCGGCATCGAGATCGGCGTCGATGCGGGCGAGGACAGCGTCGAGGGACATCTTGGGTATTCCTTGTGCCGAAAGCGGGGTTCGGACGCCGAGCCTAGCAGGGCGGGACACACTGTCCAGAGGCCCGCCCCCCGCTTTTCGAAAGCTTTTCGAAAGATGCGGACGACATGCTTGATTCAGATCAAGGCTGCGACACCTCGCCCCCGCATAATCGGTTGAACCATCGGGTCGCAGACTATATCGCTCGACAGACACAGACGCCGGGGGATGTCCCCGATCGCCGACCCGACGGCAGGCAGATTTAGGATGGAGTATGCCGGTGGATTATTCCGCGCAACTGGACCAGGCGATCGCGAAGCTGCATGAGGAAGGGCGCTATCGCACCTTCATCGACATCGAACGTCAGAACGGCCATTTCCCCCATGCGGTCTGGAACCGTCCCGACGGCACCACGTCGCAGATCACCGTCTGGTGCGGCAACGACTACCTGGGCATGGGTCAGCACCCGGTCGTCCTGAAGGCCATGCACGAGGCGCTGGATGCCACCGGCGCCGGGTCGGGCGGCACGCGCAACATCTCGGGCACCACGGTCTATCACAAGCGGCTCGAGGCCGAGATCGCCGATCTGCACCAGACGGAAGCCGCACTTCTGTTCACCAGCGCCTACATCGCAAATGACGCGACGCTGTCGACGCTGCCCAAGCTGTTCCCGGGCCTGATCATCTATTCCGACGCCCTGAACCATGCCTCGATGATCGAGGGCGTGCGCCGCAATGGCGGGGCCAAGCGCATCTTCCGCCACAACGACGTGGCCCACCTGCGCGAGCTTCTCGCCGCCGACGATCCCGCCGCGCCCAAGCTGATCGCCTTCGAGAGCGTCTATTCGATGGATGGCGATTTCGGCCCCATCGAGGCGATCTGCGACCTGGCCGACGAATTCGGCGCGCTGACCTACCTGGACGAGGTCCACGCGGTCGGCATGTATGGTCCCCGCGGTGGCGGCGTGGCCGAGCGTGACGGCCTGGCGCATCGCATCGACATCCTGAACGGGACCCTGGGCAAGGCCTTCGGCGTGCATGGCGGCTATATCGCGGCCAGCGCGAAAATGTGTGATGCGATACGCTCTTACGCGCCGGGCTTCATCTTCACCACCTCTCTGCCGCCGGCGGTGGCGGCGGGGGCGGCGGCCTCGATCGCCTATCTCAAGACCGCGCCGGAGCTGCGCGAGGCGCACCAGACCGCGGCGCGGATCCTGAAGATGCGGCTCAAGGGCCTGGGCCTGCCGATCATCGATCACGGCAGCCATATCGTCCCCGTGATCGTGGGCGATCCCAAGCACACCAAGAAGCTGTCGGACATGCTGCTGAACGACTTCGGCATCTACGTCCAGCCGATCAATTTCCCCACCGTCCCCCGGGGCACCGAAAGGCTGCGCTTCACGCCCAGCCCCGTTCACGGTCCGCGCGAAACCGACGCGCTGGTGCGCGCGATGGACGCGCTCTGGAGCCATTGTGCGCTGAATCGTGCCCAGCTCTCGGCCTGACGGCCACTGCGTATGTCAAACGCCTTGCGTCTGTGTTAGGGTTCCCGCAAGAAAAGCGCGTCCGAATCGTGATCTGCGGGGCGGGCAAGCTGCGGACATGGGGCGGCAGGCATGATCGGGCGCAGATTCCAGCGCAAGGTGGACGAGCAGAAGGTCGAACCCAAGGGTTTTGACGACTTCGACCTGCGCCTGGGCGACATCATGCGCGGCGAACGCGCCACGATGGGCAAGTCGCTTCTGGACGTGCAGCGGGAATTGCGCATCAAGGCCGCCTATATCGCCGCGATCGAGAACTGCGATCCCTCCGCCTTCGACACGCCCGGCTTCATCGCCGGTTACGTCCGCTCCTATGCGCGCTACCTGGGCATGGACCCCGACGCGGCCTACGAGTCCTTCTGCAAGGAAAGCGGCTTCTCGGTCGCCCACGGCATGTCGCAGGAGGCGTCGGTCGTGCGCAAGGCGCCCCGGGCCGCGCGCAATGCCCGTCGCGAGGACGACATGCTGGGCCTCGGCTCGGCGCCCTTCGCGGCCCGCGAAAGCTTCCTGAGCGAGATCGAGCCCCGCGCCATCGGATCCGTCCTGGTGCTGGTCGCGCTGATCTCGGGGCTGGGCTATGGCGGCTGGTCTGTCCTGCGGCAGGTCCAGCAGGTGCAACTGGCGCCGGTCGACCAGGCCCCCGTGGTGCTGTCCGACATCGACCCGCTGCGGGGCAGCGGTGGTCTGGCGCCCTCGGGCGACGACAATTTCGCGGCACCCTCGGTCGAGGCGCTGGATCGCCTCTATCGCCCGCAGGCGCTGGACGTGCCGGTGCTGGTGGCGCGCGACGCGCCGATCTCGACGCTGGACCCACGCAATGTGGGCAACTTCACCAGCCCGCAGGTGCCCGGCGTCGTGCAGGCCGAGGCCGCACCCGAACCCGCCGAGACCGTGCCGCAGGTCGTCGAAAGCGTGGCGCCGCATCTGAAGATGGTCGCAGTGCGCCCGGCCTGGGTGCGGGTGCGCGCGGCCGATGGCACCGTGATCTTCGAAGGAATCATGGAACCCGGCCAGGCCTATGACGTGCCCCAGACGGAAGAACCGCCGACGCTGCGGGTGGGCGAATCCGGCGCGATCTATTTCGACGTCGACGGCACGCTGTTCGGCCCGGTGGGGCCGCGCGGCACCGTCACCGCCGGTTTCGCCATGTCGCGCGAGGCCGTGACCACGGCGATGAGCGTGGCCGATCTCCAGCAGGACGACGACCTGGCCCGCATGGTGGCCGAGGCCCGCTCCGCCGAGTGATCTCCCGGAAATGACGCGGCTCCCGCGCCGCGCGCATTGCGGCGCGCGCGGGCGCGGCCTATCTTGGGCGCAACCCTGACGCCGTCCCATTCTCACGGAGCCATTCGCATGTCGCTGAACCATATCCGGCCCTGGCGGAACATCTATCGCCGCAAGTCCCGGCAGATCATGGTGGGCAATGTTCCCGTGGGCGGCGATGCCCCGATCAGCGTCCAGACGATGACGAACACGCTGACCACGGACGTGAAGGCGACGATCGCCCAGGTGCAGGCGGCGGCCGAGGCGGGTGCCGACATCGTGCGCATCTCGGTCCCCGACCAGGACAGCAGCCGGGCGCTGAGGGAGATCGTGCGCGAAAGCCCGGTCCCGATCGTCGCGGACATCCATTTCCACTACAAGCGCGGGATCGAGGCGGCCGAGGCCGGCGCGGCCTGCCTGCGCATCAACCCAGGCAATATCGGGGACGCGGCCCGCGTGCGCGAGGTGATCAAGGCCGCGCGCGACCACGGCTGTTCCATCCGGATCGGGGTGAATGCGGGATCGCTGGAAAGGCACCTGCTCGAGAAATACGGCGAACCCTGCCCGGACGCGATGGTGGAAAGCGGGCTCGATCACATCAAGATCCTGCAGGACAACGATTTTCACGAGTTCAAGATCAGCTGCAAGGCCTCCGACGTCTTCCTGGCCGCCGCCGCCTACCAGCAACTGGCCGAGGCGACCGACGCGCCCATCCACCTCGGGATAACCGAGGCGGGCGGGCTCATGTCCGGCACGATCAAGAGCGCGATCGGTCTCGGCAACCTTCTGTGGATGGGGATCGGCGACACGATCCGTGTGTCGCTGTCGGCGGATCCGGTGGAAGAGGTGAAGGTCGGCTACGAGATCCTCAAGTCGCTGGGTCTGCGCCATCGCGGCGTCAACATCATCTCGTGCCCCTCCTGCGCGCGGCAGGGATTCGACGTGATCAAGACGGTCGAGGCGCTGGAAAAGCGGCTGGAACACATCAAGACGCCGATGAGCCTGTCGATCATCGGCTGCGTCGTGAACGGCCCTGGCGAGGCGCTGATGACCGATGTGGGCTTCACCGGCGGCGGCGCCGGGTCGGGGATGGTCTACCTGGCGGGCAAGCAGAGCCACAAGCTGTCGAACGACCAGATGATCGACCACATCGTCGAACAGGTCGAGAAGAAGGCCGCCGAGATCGAGGCGGCCGCGGC
>SBFT01000125.1 GCA_006227805.1 Paracoccaceae bacterium | reverse complement strand
CGATGGGCTGAGGGCGCGCGCCACAGACACGAAAGGGCGGCCTATGGCCGCCCTTTTGCGTTTCTGCCCAGACGCTTACGGGATGATCCTCGTGTATTTCGTGCCTTCCAGCGTCGCCCCCAGCCGCAGCCCCGCCTGGCCGAAGATCGCCGCCAGCACGGGCGCCGTCGCCGTCGTGGTGTCGGCCGAGAGGTTCGCCGCCTCGTTGCTGATCACGTATTCCACATCGGCGCCCGCCGCCCAGCCGGGCGAGCGGCGGAAATCGGTCAGCGCGGCCTCGGTCATGAAGAACAGCACATGCGCGTATTGCTGCGCGCCGATCTGGAAGCCGCCCGATCCCTTGACCATCGAATAGTAATCGACCGTCGCCCCGTTCACCCGCAGCGCGCCGCGCCCATAGGCGCCGCCGAGGCCCAGGCCCGCTTCCGTCACCAGCGGCATCACCAGCATCCCGTTCGACTTCTGCGCCAGGTCGAAGGTGTTGGGATAGCGGCTGTACATCTCGTTCAGGGTGGCGTCGACGCGGGCGTCGATCGTGGCGCCGCCGGTCGAGCCGATGCCGTTGCCGCAGGCGGCCGTCACGGTCACGCCCGCCAATGCGCCAAGGGTGAAACCGCGCCGGGTCACACCGGTGAAGGAAAGTCTGCTCATCTGAAACCGCCTGTTCTGCTGCATGTCTCTGCCGGTCCCGACCGGTCTTGGACGCCAGTATAGGCACAAACGGGCAGGGGTGTCACCCATATCTGGGGTATCTTCGGCGCGAATTCGCCACAAATAGCGCCCGAAAGGCGGTCGATCGGGCCTCAGCCGGTCTTCAGCAGGCGCGCGACCGCGGGCGCGAAATAGGTCAGGATGCCGTTGCAGCCCGCGCGCTTGAACGCCATCAGGCTTTCCAGCATCGCCTTTTCGCCGTCGATCCACCCGTTCTGCGCGGCGGCCTGGATCATCGCGTATTCGCCCGAGACCTGGTAGGCGAAGGTGGGCACACCGAAGGTGTCCTTCACGCGCCGACAGATGTCGAGGTAGGGCATCCCCGGCTTGACCATCACCATGTCCGCGCCTTCCGAGAGGTCGCGCTCGATCAGGCGCAGCGCCTCGTCGGAATTGGCGGGGTCCATCTGGTAGGTCTTCTTGTCGCCCACCAGCCGCCCCGAGGCGCCGACCGCGTCGCGGAAGGGCCCGTAGAAGGCGCTGGCATATTTCGCGGCATAGGACAGAAGCATCACGTTCTGGTGGCCCGCATCCTCGAGCGCGCGGCGCAGAGCCCCGATGCGGCCATCCATCATGTCGCTGGGCCCGATGATGTCGGCCCCGGCCTCGGCCTGGGACAGCGCCTGTTTCACCAGCGCCGCGACGGTGCGGTCGTTCACGATCTCGCCGTTTTCGACAAAGCCGTCATGGCCGTTAATGTTGTAGGGGTCGAGCGCCACATCCGTCATCACCGCGATCCCCGGCACCTGGGCCTTGATCGCGCGGGTGGCGCGGTTCGACAGGTTCTCGGGGTTCCAGGCCTCGGCGCAATCCTCGGTCTTGAGGGCCGGGTCGGTATAGGGGAACAGGCAGATCGCCGGGATCCCCAGGTCGCGCGCCTCGGCCGCCGCCTCGACCACGCGGTCCACCGACCGCCGCATCACGCCCGGCATCGAGGGCACCGGCTCCTCGACACCCGCGCCGTCGCGCACGAAGACCGGCCAGATCAGGTCCTCGACACCCAGGCTGTTTTCCCGCGCCAGGCCGCGGATCGCGGGCGACTGGCGCGCGCGGCGCATCCGGGCCAGGGGATAGGGGGCGACGGTCGGTTTCATCGGCGGCACTCCTTGCACATTGTCCTATTGGGTGGCATGGAATAGCGCCCGTCACAAGAGCATCCCTGGCCGTGCCAGAGCTGCGGCGGCGGCGCAACGGCAGCGGCAGGAACGACCCCCTTGGAGTGGTACAGCGATATCGTCGAGCTGATCGACCTGCGGTCCTTCTCGAACCTGTGGTTCTGGATCGCGCTGGCGGTGGTGTGGTCCTCGGCCAGCCACTGGGTTCTGGGGGTTCCCTACGACATGGTGGTGCGCGCGCGCCGCGTGGGCGGCCAGGCCGAGGCCGACCTCGAGGACATCGTCCGCGTCAACGTCAACCGCCTGCTCTATATCGGGCGCGTCTCGGGGATGTGGCTGATCGGGATCACCAGCTTCCTTCTGACGATGCTGGTCATCCTCGGCTGGGTCTACGAGGTCGAATTCGCCCAGGCCCTGTTCCTGCTGGGCTTCCCGATGACGCTGGTGGGTTGCCTCAGCCTGGCCACCGCCCGGCGGATCGAGGCGGACCAGCCCAAGGGCGATGCGCTGCGCCACCGTCTGGGGCGGCACCGGCTCTACACCCAGATGATCGGGACGGTCTCGATCTTCTTCACGGCCCTCTGGGGCATGTATCAGAACCTTTCGCTGGGCGTGCTGGGCGGTTGACACCCCCCGCAGCCGGCCCATTTCGCGACGGACCATGACAGAACCCCGGCATATCATCGTGGGCGGCGCGCCCGAAGGCTTCGACGCCCGGCTGATCCTGGACGAGATCGCGCGCACGCGGGCGCCGGTGGTTCACGTGGCGCGCGACGACAAGCGGCTGGCGGCGATGCAGGCGGCGCTGGCCTTCTTCGCGCCCGACATGCCGGTTCTCACCTTTCCCGGATGGGATTGCCTGCCCTTCGACCGCGTCTCGCCCAACCCCGACATCTCGGCCGCGCGCATGGCGACGCTGGCGGCGCTGGCGCACGGCGCGTTGCCCGACCGCTTCGTCCTTCTGACCACGCTGAACGCCGCGACCCAGCGCCTGCCCGCCCGCGACGTGCTGCGCCGGTCGGCCTTCACCGCGCGTGTCGGCCACCGCATCGACGAGGCGGCACTCCGCCGGTTCCTCGTGACCATGGGCTTCGCCCAGGCGCCCACGGTGATGGAGCCCGGGGATTACGCCGTGCGCGGCGGCATCTTCGACATCTATCCCCCGGGCGAGGGCGGCCCGGTGCGCCTCGACCTCTTCGGCGACGTGCTCGACGGCGCGCGCCGCTTCGACCCCGCGACCCAGCGCACCACCGAGAAGCTCGACAAGGTCGACCTGGCCCCGGTCTCGGAAGTGATCCTCGACGAGGCCGCGATCACCCGCTTCCGCCAGAACTACCGCCTGGAATTCGGTGCGGCGGGCACCGACGATCCGCTCTACGAGGCCGTCAGCGCGGGCCGCAAGCACCAGGGTATGGAGCATTGGCTGCCCTTCTTCCATGACCGGCTGGAAACGCTCTTCGACTATCTTCCAGGCGCCACGATCACGCTCGACGACCAGACCGACGCCGCGCGGGCCGCCCGCTGGGAGGGGATCGCGGACCAATACGGCGCGCGCCGCCATGCGCTCGACCAGAAGCAGCGCCTCGACAGCGTCTACAAGCCCGCGCCCCCCGCACTCCTCTATCTCGACGACGCGGCCTGGGCGGCTCAGGTCGGCGACCGCCGGATGCTGACCTTCGCCGTCCTGCCGCGCCCCACGGGGCCCGGCGTGATCGACGCGGGCGGGCGGC
>SBFT01000157.1 GCA_006227805.1 Paracoccaceae bacterium | reverse complement strand
CCGCTGTGAACTGCGCCGCACCCGCGATCACCACGATCGAAAAGGCCAGCGTTTCGACGACGCCGAGGCCCGCCTCGGTCGCCACCACGCCGAAGAGGATCGCGAAGGGCCCCACCACCAGAACGAAGGGAGCGCCCGCGCGCACGCCCTCCCAATAGGCCGATTTCGTGGTGGAGGATGCCATCGGATGCCCCTAGATTGCCCTCGGCGAATAACCGGCTTCAGGGGGGGATGCAATTGGCCCGGCTGGATCAGACCGACGACTTTCTCATCGCGCCCGACCCGTCTGCGCCGCGTCTGACGCGCGCGCTGGACGGGTTCGACCAGGACGGCGCGCGCACGACGATTTCCGTGGTCGAGGAACGCCCCCTGACGATCTTCCTCAATTCCCAGGAAATCGTCACCGCCATGACCATCGGGGATTATCCCGAATACCTGGCGCTGGGCTTCCTGAAGAACCAGGGGATGCTGAAGGCGGACGATCGCATCACCGGCGTGGATTACGACGAGGACCTGGAAACCGTTGTGGTGCGCACCGCCTCGCGCACGACCTACGAGGAGAAGGTCAGGAAGAAGACCCGCACCAGCGGCTGCGCGGTGGGCACCGTCTTCGGCGACATGATGGAGGGGCTGGAGGGCGTCACCCTTCCCGCGACGGCCCTGCGCACCTCCTGGCTCTATGCGCTGGCCGCACGGATCAACCGCACGCCCTCGCTCTACCTGGAAGCGGGCGCGATCCACGGCACGGTTCTCTGCCAGGCGGACCGCCCGCTGGTCTACATGGAGGACGTGGGCCGCCACAACGCGGTCGACAAGATCGCGGGTTGGATGCTGCGGCACGAGGTCCCGGCGGACGACAAGATCCTCTACACCACCGGGCGGCTGACCTCCGAGATGGTGATCAAGACCGCGATGATGGGCATTCCCGCGCTTGCGTCCCGCTCGGGCTTCACGGCCTGGGGGGTCGAGATCGCGCGCGAAGTGGGCCTGACGCTGATCGGACGGATGCGCGGGCGGCGCTTCGTCTGCCTCTCGGGAGAGGAGCGCCTGATCCGCGACGCCGATCCCGCAGAGGTCGAGGAGGAAGACCGCAAGCACCGCCGCAAGAGTGCCGACGAATGACCGCGCCCGTGGGAGTGATCCTGGCGGGCGGGCTGTCGCGGCGCATGGGCGGTGGCGACAAGGGCCTGCTGGACCTGGGTGGCCGGTCGATCCTGTCGCGCGTGATCGACCGGCTGTCGCCGCAGGTGGGGGCGGTCGCGCTGAACGCCAATGGCGATCCCGCGCGCTTCGCGGACCTGGGCCTGCCGGTCGTCGCGGACAGCGTCGAAGGTTTCGCGGGGCCCTTGGCGGGGGTTCTGGCAGGGCTCGACTGGGCGGCGGGGCAGGGGGCCGAGGCGATCGTCACCGCGGCCGCCGACACGCCGTTCTTCCCGACCGACCTGGTGGCGCGCCTGACGAAGGCCGCGCGGGGCATGGAACATCCGCTGGTCCTGGCCGCGACGCCCGACCCCGAAGGCGGCACGATCCGCCACCCGACCTTCGGCCTCTGGCCCGTGGCGCTGCGCGACGATCTGCGCGCGGCCCTGCAAGGCGGCCTGCGCAAGGTCGTCCTCTGGACCGATGCCCATCGCGGGCGCGAGGCGCTGTTCCCCGTCGCGGGCGTCGATCCCTTCTTCAACGTCAATACCCCGCAGGACCTGGCCCGCGCCGAGATCCTGCTGAAAGGAGGCGCATGAGGCTCTACGGCGTCGTCGGCTGGAAGAACGCGGGCAAGACCGGCCTGATGGAGCGCCTGGTGGCCGAGATCACCGGGCGCGGGCTGACCGTCTCGACCGTCAAGCACGCGCACCATACCTTCGACGTGGACCATCCCGGCAAGGACAGCCACCGCCACCGCGTCGCAGGCGCGACCGAGGTTCTGCTGGCCTCGCGCAACCGCTTCGCCCTGATGCACGAGTTGCGCGACGCCGAGGAGCCGGGCCTCGACGTGCTTTTGTCGAAACTGGCCCCCGTCGACCTGGTGCTGATCGAAGGCTACAAGCGTGATGCCCATGCAAAGGTCGAGGCCTTCCGCGCCGTGACCGGCAACCCCCTGATCGCGCGGGATGATCCCACCATCCGCGCGGTGGCCAGCGACACGGCCATCCCCGGTTTCGACCGCCCCGTATTCGATCTGAACGACACCGTGGCGGTGGCCGACTTCATCCTGGCCGAGGTCGGGTTGTGAGCGCGTTCGATACGTTCGTGGTGGTGGATTGGTCGGGCGGCAACCAGACCGCCGCAGCACCGGCAGCCAATGCGATCTGGGCGGCGACAGCGCGTGACGGGGTGGCGGAGGAACCGCGATACTTCCGTAACCGATTGCTGGTCGAGGATTGGTTGAATGATCTGGTTCAGGCCGAACTGGACGCCGAACGCCGCCTGTGCCTCTGCTTCGACTTTCCCTTCGCCTATCCGGCGGGGTTCGCACAGGCGCTGACCGGCGAGGACGATCCCTTCAACGTCTGGGCCTGGTTCGCCGAACGTGTGCGGGACGCCCCCAACACCAACAACCGCTTCGATCTGGCGGGCGAACTGAACCGTGCGCTGGCCGACGGCAGGGGCCCGTTCTGGGGTAATGGGCTGGCGCGCGATATCCCCGGCCTGCCGCGCACCATGGCCGATTACGCCAACCCTTTCCCCAGCCATCGCAATGCGGAGGAACTGGCCCCCGGCGCCTTCACCTGCTGGCAGATGTCCGGGGCGGGCGCGGTCGGCGGGCAGGTGATGATGGGCCTTCCTGTCCTGCACCGCCTGCGTCGCCGCTTCGCGCCCCATGTCGCCGCCTGGCCGTTCGAGGCGCTCGACAAGCCCGTTGCGCTGGTCGAGGTCTGGCCTTCGTTGATCCGTGAGACCATCGCGGAATTGCGCCAGCCGAACGAGATCCCCGACCGCGCGCAGGTCCGCGTTCTGGCGCAGGCCCTGTCGCGGCTGTCGCCCGAGGTTCTGGGTGCGATGCTGAACGACGGCGACGCTCTGGAAGGCTCGATCCTGGGACTAGGCCATAAGGACGCTCTGCGCGCCGCTGCACTCAATGCCCAACCCCTCTCCCCTCCGCCCCTGCGCAACGATTGCTTCGCGCTGCCCGCCGGTGTCGACTGGACGCCGGTGGACGATGCGCTGGCGCTCTTGCGCGACCGTCTGACGCCGGTGACAGGCACCGAGGAAGTCTCCCTTAGCGATGCGTTGGGCCGGGTGCTGGCAGGGGACGCGGTCGCCTTGCGCTCGAACCCGCCCCAGGCCAATACCGCCGTCGACGGCTATGGCTTCGCGGGCCCCGCGCTTGAGGGGCCGCACGAGATGCCTCTGGTTCCGGGCCGCGCGGCGGCGGGGGTGCCCTTCGCGGGCCGGGTGCCGCCCGGCCACGCGATCCGCGTCCTGACCGGGGCCGCCCTGCCCGAGGGCGTCGACACCGTGATCCTGGACGAGGACACCACCACCGACGGCGCGCGGATCGCCTTTCGCGGCCCCCTGAAGCAGGGCGCCAATACCCGCCGCGCGGGCGAGGACATGGC
>SBFT01000188.1 GCA_006227805.1 Paracoccaceae bacterium | reverse complement strand
CGCTCGCGGTCGGCCGGTTGCGTGAAGGTCTTCGACACGCAGAACGGCGAAAAGGTCGTCTCCGTCGCGCGGGTGGCCGACCAGGGCGGCGAGGAGTGAGGCGTTAACCTTCGCTTCACTAAACGCTTCGTTAACGGGCCCTTCCCGTGGCAAGACAGGGGCGTCGGGGAGTGGGGCCCCGACGTTTGCGCCAGAAGGTGCCTCCCCGATCCCGGGTAGACGCACAAAGACCAGGCGTTTCATCCAGCATTCGGCCGGCTTGCCGGCAAGATCATTTCAAGCCCCTTTTTCTGTCGGTAACGAGTGAGGGGCGGGGAGGCACCCGACCGCCCGCCAGGGTTAACGCGCCGGTAACGCAACCGTGGTTCGATTTCCGGGCATCATCCGGGGGGCCACGGGCCATGAACCTCTACCACTGCATGATCGAACTCCGGCCGGAGGCGCGCGCACTGTCGTTCGCCCAGGCCACGGGGCTCTGGCTCGATCACCTCAGGGCCGAGGGGCTGATCACCGGCTGGCGGCTGATGCGGCGCAAGCTGGGGCTGGCCTCCGGCAGCCACACCGATTTCCTGCTGGAGATCGAGATTCCCGGCCTCGCCACGCTCGACGACGCCTTTGCCGCGCTCGCCCGCGCCGACGACGAGGCGACGCGGCGCTACGACCAGATGCACGGCATGATCGCGCGGGCCGAGGTCGGGCTTTACCGCCCCTACCCCGACCCCACGCAGCGCGAGCGCATCGCCCTGATCTGACGGCCGCTTGAACTGCCAAGGCGGTCCGGCTACATCGCCGGGCATGGAACCCTTGCACATCGTTGGCGGCGGTATGGCCGGATCGGAAGCGGCCTGGCAGGCAGCGCAGGCCGGTGTGCCCGTCGTGCTGCACGAGATGCGCCCGAAGGTCGCCACCTTCGCGCACCGCACCGGCGATTTCGCCGAAATGGTCTGTTCCAACTCCTTCCGCTCCGACGACGACGAACGCAACGCCGTCGGGCTCTTGCACTGGGAAATGCGGGCGGCGGGCGGGCTGATCATGACCACCGCCGACGCCCATGCCCTGCCCGCCGGAGGCGCCTTGGCGGTGGACCGCGATGCCTTTTCGGCCGCCGTGACCGCCCGACTTCGCGCGCACCCGCTGATTTCCTTTGCCGACGAAGAGGTTGCGGAACTTCCCTCAACCGGCTCCTGGATTTTCGCCACCGGCCCGTTGACCTCGCCCGCGCTCGGTGCGGCGATACGGGCGGAAACGGGGGCCGAGGCGCTCGCCTTCTTCGACGCCATCGCGCCCATCGTGCATGCCGACACGATCGACATGGGCGTGGCCTGGCGCCAGTCGCGCTACGACAAGGGCGAGACGGAAGAAGAGCGGACGGCCTACATCAACTGCCCGATGGACAGGGCGACCTACGACGCCTTCATCGACGCGATCCTCGCCGCCGAGAAGACCGAGTTCCATGACGGTGAAACGGCCGGGTACTTTGACGGGTGCCTGCCGATCGAGGTCATGGCGGAACGTGGCCGCGAAACGCTGCGGCACGGGCCGATGAAGCCTGTGGGCCTGACCAATGCGCATGCGCCCGACGTCAAGCCCTGGGCGGTGGTGCAACTGCGCCGCGACAATGCGCTGGGAACGCTCTACAACATCGTCGGCTTCCAGACAAAGATGAAGTACGGCGCGCAAACAAATGTTTTCCGGATGATTCCTGGGCTGGAAAATGCCAGTTTCGCGCGGCTCGGCGGCATTCACCGCAACACCTTCCTGAATTCCCCCACGCTGCTCGACGACCGGATGCGGCTGCGGACGCGCCCGAACCTGCGCTTCGCCGGGCAGGTGACGGGGGTGGAGGGCTATGTCGAAAGCGCCGCCATGGGGCTTCTGGCCGGGCGGATGGCCGCGGCGGAGATGCGGGGCGGCGATCTGCCGCCGCCACCGCCCGAAACCGCGATGGGCGCGCTGGTGCACCACATCACCGGCGGGGCGGAGGCGAAGACCTTCCAGCCGATGAACGTCAACTTCGGTCTCTTCCCGCCGATCGACGCCAAGGGCGGGCGCCGCGGCCGGAAGGACCGCTACAAGGCCTATACCGACCGCGGAAAAGAGGCGTTCCTGCAATGGCTTCGGGCACAGGGTTGAGACGGACGCGGTTCGCGCCCTCGCCCACCGGGCCGCTGCACCTCGGCCATGCCTATTCCGCGCTCGTGGCGGCGGGGCGGGCCGACCCGGGCGGGTTCCTCCTGCGGATCGAGGACATCGACCACGCCCGCTGCCGCCCGGAGCATGAGGCGGCGATCTTTGAGGATCTGCGCTGGCTCGGCCTCGACTGGCCCGAACCGGTGTTGCGCCAGTCCGACCGCCTGCCGCTCTACCGGGGGGCGGTGGACCGCCTTGCGGCCATGGGCCTCGTCTATCCCTGCCGTTGCCGCCGCGGCGACATCCGCGAAGCACTTTCCGCCCCGCAGGAGGGCGCGGAACCGGTGCAGGGGCCCGACGGGCCGGTCTACCCCGGCACCTGCCGCGGGCGGCGCATGGCCGAGGCCGGGCCCGGGGACGCGCTGAGGCTGGACATGAAGGCCGCGCTGGAACAGATTGGTCTGGCTTCCGTTTCCTTCACGGAAAGCGGCCCCGGTCTGGCGCGCCTCCCGGCGATGACCGCGGGGCAGATGCTCGCCGGGATCGGCGACGTCGTTCTCGCGCGGCGCGACATCGGCACCTCTTACCACATCGCCGTCGTGGTCGATGACGCGGCGCAGCACATCACCGAGGTCGTCCGGGGGGCCGACCTGTTCGAGGCGACCTTCCTGCATGTCGTTCTTCAACGCTTGCTCGAACTTCCGACGCCAAGCTACCATCATCACGCGCTGATCCGTGACGAGGCGGGAAAGCGGCTGGCAAAACGCGACGACGCGCGGGCGCTCGCCCGCTACCGGGCCGAAGGCGCCACGCCCGCCGATATCCGCCGGATGGTCGGGCTCTAGGCCATCGGTTCCAGGATCTCCACCTCTGCCCCGTCGCGGAGCGCGGTGAAGAAGCAGGACCGACGGTTGGTGTGGCAGGCGGGCCCCTCCTGCGCCACGAGCAGGAGCAGGCAGTCGCGGTCGCAGTCGATCCGCATCTCGACCACGCGCTGCACATGGCCCGAGGTTTCGCCCTTGACCCAGAACGCCTGCCGCGAACGCGACCAGTAGGTCACGCGCCCGGTCTCGATCGTGCGGGCAACCGCGGCCGCGTTCATCCAGGCGAGCATCAGCACCTCGCCCGTGGCGGCATCCTGCGCGATCGCGGGCAGAAGGCCCTGCGCGTCATAGCGCAGGCTTGCAGGGTCGAAGGCCATCGCCGATCCTTTTCTTCCGATGCCGGGCGGCTTATCTCTAGGCCTCGGGGCGCCCGAGGGAAAGGCCGGAGCGGAGGGACAGATGAGCGACGACCTGATCAAGCTCTATTCGCAGAAGATCCTCGCGCTGGCGGCGTCGATGCCGCATGCCGCGCGGCTGGCCGATCCCGACGGGACCGCGCGCAAGCGCTCGCCGCTGTGCGGGTCGACCGTGACGGTCGACGTG
>SBFT01000005.1 GCA_006227805.1 Paracoccaceae bacterium | reverse complement strand
GCCTTCCTCGATGCCGATGACGAATACCTGCCCCACGCGATCGAGATGTTCCGGGCCGCGCGCGACCAGTGCCCCGAAGCCTGCGTGATCTTCGGTGACAGCCAACAGGGCGGCGGCGCGCCTGTCGCCGTGGCGCCGCGGGGTGCCGTCCATCCCGTGCCCGATTACTTCGCCTATCTTCTCGGCAAGGGGGCGCACGAGGCGAACTCCTCGTCGGTCATGATCCGCAAGTCCGCCATCGAGGCGGCGGGCCTCTTCCCGCCGGGCGTGCGCATCGGCGAGGACACGGATACCTGGATGCGGCTGGGCTGCCTGTTCGCCTTCGCCCGCATCGACGCGCCGGTGTCGGTCTACCACATGGCGGACGGGCAAAGCCTGTGGCAGACGCGGCAGGGGACCGATCCGTTCTGGTACCAGACCTACGCGCGCTGGCGCGACGAAGGCCGGATCCCGCCCGAACGCCGCCGGACCGCCGCGCGGTATGTCCAGTTCTCGAAGCTCCAGATTGTCATCTTCCAGGCCCGCTCCGGCCAGAGGGCAGCCGCGTTCCGCCGCCTGTTGGGTGACGTGAATTGGTTGACCGCGCCCAAGCCGATGCTGGCAAAGGCGATCCTGATCGCCGTATTCCCCGGGATCCTCGGCTGGAAACGGCGCGCGCTCTGAGGTGATCGCAAGATGAGGGCCGATCCCGGCATGCGCCCGCGCGTCGATATCCAGGTTCTGCGGGCCGTCGCCGTGGCGATGGTCGTGCTGTTTCATGCACGCGTGCCGGGACTGGCCGGAGGGTATCTGGGCGTCGACATCTTCCTGGTCATCTCGGGTTACCTGATCGTCGGCATGATCGCCCGGGGCATCGCCGAGGGAACCTTCACGCTGGGCGGCTTCTTCCTCGACCGTGCCAAGCGCCTGCTGCCTGCGGCCTATACCGTCTACGTTGCAACCGGCATCGCTGCGCTGTGGCTGCTGACCGAGACCGAGATGCAGCGCTATCTCGAGACGCTTCTGGGCGCGCTGACCTTCACGGCCAACATCGTTCTGTGGCAGGGCACGGACTACTTCGCGTCCGAAGCGAAGCTGAACGTCCTTCTGCACGTCTGGTCGCTGTCGCTGGAAGAGCAGTTCTACTTGATCCTGCCCTTCATTCTTGTGCTGACGCCGCGCCGGTTCTGGCCCGTGCTGATCCTGGGCGGACTGCTGCTCAGCCTGGCCTTGTGCCTTGTCGCGGTGCCGCGCAGCCCGGTTGCCAGCTTCTATCTGTTGCCGACACGGGCGTGGGAATTGCTGATCGGTGGTGCCCTGGCCCTGAGCGAGCCGCGCATCGGCGCGGCACTGCGGGCCGGGCTGGCGCGACTGGGCTGGGTGGCCTTCGCGGTGATCCTGTCCGTGCCCGTCGTCCTGCCGGGGGAAAGACTGGGCCTGGGTCATCCCGGCCTCGACGCCTTGCTGGTGACGCTGGCCACCGCCGTCCTCATCGCGGGACGGCCGGGTTTCCTGAACAGGTCCGACCCTGTCACCCGGGCGGCCTATTGGCTGGGGGGTATATCCTATGCGCTCTATCTGGTTCATTGGCCCCTGTTCGCCTTCGCCCAGAACGCGCATCTCGGTCAGGTGCCGCCCCTGGCGCTGCGCCTGGGGCTGATCGCCGTCTCGATCGGTCTTGCAGCCGCGCTCTTTGCCGGGGTCGAGAAGCCGATCCACCGCATGCAGCTGGCAGGACGGCGCGGACGGGGCGCGCTGGCGGCGCTGGGCGCCACGGGCTTCGTGGCGCTGGCCGGGGTCGGGCTGGCCGGTCTGAGGGACGTGCCGCGTGACTATGCGGCGCTTTCGGCGCCCAATCGCGGATTGTCGGCGGCCTGTGATTTCGCGGGCGACATGCAGCCGCTGGCAGCCTGCCGCACCGGCGAGACCCCGCGCACGCTGATCTGGGGCGACAGTTTCGCGATGCATCTGTCAGGTGCCTTGCCCCAATCGGTGCATCCCCTGGTGCAGGCCACCAAATCCAATTGCGCCCCGGCGCTGGGCGTGGCGCAGATCGGGCCCGAGATCTGGCAGGACGCTGCCTGGGCGCGGGCCTGCATCGGGTTCAACGACAGCGTGGTTGCCTATGTTGCGGACCACCCCGAGATCGAGACGGTGATCGTCTCCAGCCTGTTCGGACAGATCCTTGGCGCAACGGACCAGGGCGTCTTGCGCGTGGGCAACGACCTGCAGCGCGCCGCGCTGACCGGGAATGAAGGCGCGACCCGTTTCCTCGAGACCCTGCGCGCCCTTGTCGGGTTTGGCCGGGAGGTGATCGTGGTCGGGCCGACGCCGTCCATAGGCATCGACATGGCGACCTGCCTGGAACGGCGCGAAATGGGTCTGATCACGCTCGGCCCGCACAGCGACTGCAAGCTCGGTCGCGACGCGGCGCGCGCCTTCCGCGCCGAGGCTCTTGCCCTTTTGGATCGCGCCGCCGCGGTGCCAGGTGTCGCGGTCATCGACCTGATCGAGGTGCTGTGCCCGACCGACGCCTGTCTTCTGCAAACGGACGGCACCCTGCTGTTCCGGGATGCCGGACACCTGAGCATCGCAGGCGCAAGGCTTCTCGGCCAGGGCGACCGTCTTGGACTTGGTCAGATGCTTGCGAGTCGGGATGACTGAAACAGGTGTGACATGGGACGTGGCCAGGTTTTCCCGCGCGACAGGCCGCGTCCGGGGTTATCCGCGGTCATCGCACCGGATAATGTGCTGATGGAAGAACATCGGACAGGACCCATGCGCATCTTCGTCACCGGAAGCTCGGGCTTCATCGGCTTTCACCTGGCCCGGCTGCTGCTGGCCGAGGGCCACGTGGTGCATGGCTTCGACGGCATGACGGATTACTACGACGTCGCGCTGAAACGGCGCCGCCAGCAGATGCTGCTGCAATCGCCGGGCTTCCGCACGACCGAGGCGATGCTGGAGGACCAGGCCGCGCTGGACCGCGCGGTCGACGACTGCGCGCCCGAGGTGATCGTGCACCTGGCCGGGCAGGCGGGCGTGCGCTACAGCCTGGAAGCCCCCCGCGCCTATATCGACGCGAACGTGACCGGGTCCTTCCACGTGATCGAGGCCGCCCGCAGGCATGGCGTGCGGCATCTGCTGATGGCGTCCACCTCGTCGGTCTATGGTGCGAACACCGACATGCCCTATGCCGAGACGGACAAGGCCGACACCCAGCTGACGATCTACGCCGCCACCAAGAAGGCCAGCGAGAGCATCGCGCACGCCTATGCGCATCTGCACGACATCCCCACGACGATGTTCCGCTTCTTCACCGTCTACGGGCCCTGGGGCCGGCCCGACATGGCGCATTTCAAGTTCGTCAAGGCGATCCTGGAAGGGCGTCCCATCGACGTCTACAATCACGGCCGGATGTATCGCGACTTTACCCACGTGGGCGACCTGGTGCGCGCCATCCGCCTGCTGATCGACGCGGCACCGGAGCGGCCCGCCACGCCGGACCGGATCGCGCCGGGCGACAGCCTGTCGCCGGTCGCGCCCTACCGGATCGTCAATATCGGCAATTCGACCAGGGTC